>DATABK010000802.1:0-3060 GCA_036259695.1 Actinomycetes bacterium
GAGACGTCGGCGGCCACGGTCTTCTCGACCCCGTGGAGCAGGTCGATCCTGGCCGAGGTCCGGGTGAACCATTCCTCGGCGTCCAGGTCGACCTCGCTCTGGGCATTCCCGGTCAGGAGGGCGTCGCGCAGGAAGTTGCGCAGGCCGTTGGTCCTGGCGACGTCGGGGTTGGACTGGAGGTTGTCGAGCCGGGCGCGCTGGGCGGGGCTGGCGGTGGCGTCGAACTGCGCGCGCCAGGTGTCCTGGGCGCCGAGGCTGGTGGCGAAGCGCTGGAACTCGCCCGGAGCGAACTTGCCGGCCAGGGCCACCGAGTAGACCAGGCCGCGTTCCTGGCTGGCCGCCTCCTTGTAGCGGCCGAGGGCGAGCAGGGTCGCGGTGTTGCCGATCAGTCTCCGGTCGTCGGTCTGGCTGGCCAGCTCGAGCTTGATGGCGAACAGGTTGGCGATGAGGGCGGTGTAGAAGTCGAGCGTCCGCGTCACCGTGAAGTCCGGTTCGCCCTCGACCCGGTTGCGCTCGTCGCCGAACCGTTCGAACCGCCGGAGGGCGGTGTCGACCCGCTGCCGGAACGCCGAGCCCTCGTCGCCCAGGTTCTCCGCGTCCCTGCGGAAGGTCCGAAGGGCCTCGTCGACGGCCATCTGCTGGGCGACGACGCCGCCGTAGCCGGCGTCGCGGCCGCTCCCGACCCACCCCGCCGACAGGTCCCGCTCCCGCTGCAGCTCGTGGACCAGTGCCGACAGGCTGACGGCAAAGGCCGTCTGGTCGTTGACCCGGTCGGCCTGCACGCCCCGGGCGACGTTGGCCCCGATCCCCAGGGCGGCCAGCACCGTGAGGGCGACCAGCGGGATCAGCAGCACCGCGATCAGCTTGGACCGGATCTGCATGTTACGGATCATGTGCTGACCTCTGCGTCGTTGCCTGGAAGATGGACTCGAGGCAGATGGGTGCTCGTCACCGCGGCGGCCGGCGGTCTGCGCGCCTGAAGGCGCACGGCATTCCTGCTCATAGAACGGCCCCGGGGAAGGGACGGGCTGGCTCGGTCATACGGGGTCATACAGGGGGAGCAAACGGGAATCTACCTGGGGCAGCGGGTCCTCCACAACCTGCGTTTCTTACCATCGCCACGAGAAGCCGGGCAACAGGCCCACCCCCGCGTCCGCCGGCCTGTCAGGTTCCGGTGCTACGATCGGGTCGCTTCCCCACACCGCCGCTGGGCCACTTCTGGCCGGGAGGGACATGCTCGACGCCGACCATCCGCGCGAGGCGTGTGGGGTCTTCGGGGTCTGGGCTCCGGGGGAGCAGGTCGCCAACCTCGTCTTCTACGGGCTCTACGCCCTCCAGCACCGCGGGCAGGAGTCGGCCGGCATGGCCGTCGCCGACGGTCGCGGCGTGCTCGTCTACAAGGAGATGGGCCTGGTCAGCCAGGTGTTCGACGAGCCGACGCTGGCCACCCTCCAGGGGCACCTGGCCATCGGCCACACCCGCTACTCGACCACCGGCGGCTCCCGCTGGGAGAACGCCCAGCCGGCGTTCAAGACCAACGCCGCCGGGGGCGGGATCGCCCTGGCCCACAACGGCAACCTCACCAACACGGCCGTCCTGGCCGCGTCGCTGGCCGCCGGGGGCCCGGAGGCCGACGGCCTGGGCGGCGCTGCCCGGCCCAGCAGCGACACCGACGTGATGGCCGAGCTGCTGGCCCACGAGGCCGACCTGTCGCTGGAGGAGGCGATCGTCCGCACCATGCCCCGCCTCGAGGGGGCGTTCTCGCTGGTCATCATGGACGAGCGGACCCTCTACGGGGTACGCGACCGGCACGGCGTCCGCCCCCTGTGCATCGGCAAGCTGCCCGGGGGCTGGGTGATCGCGTCCGAGACGGCGGCCCTGGACATCGTCGGGGCCACCCTGGTCCGCGAGGTCGAGCCGGGCGAGGTCGTGGCCATCGACGAGCAGGGCCTGCGGGCCCGGCGCTTCGCCCCGCCCGAGCCCCGGCTGTGCGTGTTCGAGCACGTCTACCTGGCCAGGGCCGACTCCACCCTGGCCGGCCAGAGCGTCCACCAGGTCCGCCGGGCGCTCGGGGCGGCCCTGGCCGTCGAGGCGCCGGTCGACGCCGACCTGGTCATCCCCGTGCCGGACACCGCCTGGAGCGCGGCCGCCGGCTACGCCGAGGCCAGCGGCATCCCCTTCGGCGAGGGCCTGATGAAGAACCGCTACGTCGGCCGCACCTTCATCCAGCCGAGCCAGACCATGCGCCAGCTCGGCATCCGGATCAAGCTCAACCCGCTCAGGGAGGCGATCCGGGGGCTGCGGCTGGTCGTGGTCGACGACTCGATCGTGCGCGGCAACACCACCAAGGCGATCGTCGCCATGCTCCGGGAGGCCGGCGCCCGCGAGGTCCACGTCCGCATCACCTCGCCCCCGGTGCGCTGGCCGTGCTTCTACGGCATCGACATGCCCACCCGGGCCGAGCTGGTGGCCAGCGACCTGCTCACCGACGAGGTGGCCAGCTACGTCGGCGCCGACTCGCTCGGCTACCTGTCGCTCGAGGCCCTGACCGACACCGCGGCCTCTCCGACGGACGGACCCGGGGGGCTGTGCACGGCGTGTTTCACGGGAAACTATCCGATCCCCGTGGAGGCCCAGGTGCAGGGCAAGGAGCTGCTCGAGGGCCTGGCGCCGCCGCGCTAGATGGACCGGGAGCCGCTCACCTACGCCCAGGCCGGGGTCGACGTCGAGGCCGGCGAGCGGGCGGTCGCGCTGATGCGGGCCACGGTCGAGGCGACCCACGGGCCGAAGGTGCTGGGCGGCATCGGCGGGTTCGCCGGGCTGTGGCGACTGGCCGGCGACCTGGGCCGGTCCGGCCTCCCCGCCCACCCGGTGCTGGCCGCGGCCAGCGACGGGGTCGGCACCAAGCTGCTGGTCGCCCAGGCCCTCGACCGCCACGACACCGTCGGCATCGACCTGGTCGCCATGGTCGTCGACGACGTGGTCGTGACCGGGGCCGAGCCGCTGTTCGTGCTCGACTACCTGGCCGTCGGCCGGGTCGTCCCCGAGCGGGTGGCGGCG
>DATABK010000803.1:0-3669 GCA_036259695.1 Actinomycetes bacterium
GCCGTCGGGTGAAGGTGAGGTTGTCGCCCTCGGTGTCGACCAGGATGGCGTCGCCGTCTGTCAGCTCGCCGCCGAGGAGGCGTCGGGCCAGCTCGTCGCCGATGGCCTTGGAGACCAGGCGGCGCAGCGGCCGGGCCCCGTAGGCGGGGTCGTAGCCGCGCTCGGCCAGCCAGGCCTTGGCCGCCGGGGTCAGCTCCAGGGTGAGCCGCCGGTCGGCCAGTCGGGCGGCCAGCCGGGCCACCTGGAGGTCCACGATCCGGGCCAGCTCGTCCCGGCCCAGGCGGTGGAAGACCAGGATCTCGTCCAGCCGGTTGAGGAACTCGGGCTTGAACGCCTCCCGGACCGCGGCCATGACCCGCTCGCGGCTGACCTCCTCGGGCTCGACGATGTCGGTGAGCAGCGACGACCCGAGGTTGGAGGTCATGATCAGGACCACGTTGGCGAAGTCGACGGTGCGGCCCTGGCCGTCGGTCAGGCGCCCGTCGTCCATCACCTGGAGCAGGACGTTGAACACGTCCGGGTGGGCCTTCTCGACCTCGTCGAGCAGCACCACCGAGTAGGGGCGGCGCCGCACGGCCTCGGTCAGCTGGCCGCCCTCGTCGTAGCCGACGTAGCCGGGGGGCGCCCCGACCAGCCGGGCCACCGAGTGCTTCTCGCCGTACTCGCTCATGTCGATGCGGACCATGGCCCGCTCGTCGTCGAACAGCAGCGCGGCCAGGGCCCTGGCCAGCTCGGTCTTGCCGACCCCGGTGGGCCCGAGGAACAGGAAGCTGCCGATCGGCCGGCCCGGGTCGGACAGCCCGGCCCGGGAGCACCGGATGGCGTCGGCCACCGCCTGCACGGCGTCGTCCTGACCGACCACCCGCTGGTGGAGCTCGTCCTCGAGCCGCAGCAGCTTGGCCATCTCGCCCTGGACGAGCCGGGTCACGGGGATGCCGGTCCAGGCGGACACGACCTTGGCCACGTCCTCCTCGTCGACCTCCTCCTTGAGCATCTTGCGGTCGGCCTGGAGCTCGGCCAGGCGCTGGTTGGCGGCGGCGAGGTCGCGCTCCAGCCCGGGCAGGACGCCGTAGCGGAGCTCGGCCGCCCGCTCCAGGGAGCTGTCCCTGGTCGCCCGCTCGGCCTCGCCCTTGACCTCCTCGATCCGGGCGTTGATCTGGCGGATGGCCCCGATGGCCTCCTTCTCGGCCTCCCAGTGGGACTTCATCCCGGTGAGCGTCTCCTGCAGGGCGGCCAGCTCCTCCTCGAGCTTGGCCAGCCGCTCCTTGGAGGCCTCGTCCTTCTCCTTGCGCAGCGCGGCCCGCTCGATCTCGAGCTGGCGGGCCCGGCGCTCGAGCACGTCGACCTCGGTCGGCATCGAGTCGATCTCGATCCGCAGCCGCGAGGCGGCCTCGTCGACCAGGTCGATGGCCTTGTCGGGCAGGAACCGGCCGGTCACATACCGGTCCGAGAGCACCGCCGCGGCGACCAGGGCCGAGTCCTGGATGCGGACGCCGTGGTGGACCTCGTAGCGCTCCTTGAGACCGCGCAGGATGGCGATGGTGTCCTGGACGCTGGGCTCGCCGACCAGCACCGGCTGGAAGCGGCGCTCCAGGGCGGCGTCCTTCTCGATGTGCTTGCGGTACTCATCCAGGGTGGTGGCCCCGACCATCCGCAGCTCGCCCCGGGCCAGCATCGGCTTGAGCATGTTGCCGGCGTCCATCGACCCTTCGGCCGCGCCCGCCCCGACCACGGTGTGGAGCTCGTCGATGAAGGTGATGATCTGGCCGTCGGAGCCCCGGATGTCGTCGAGCACGGCCTTGAGCCGCTCCTCGAACTCGCCCCGGAACTTGGACCCGGCGACCATGGCCCCCAGGTCGAGGGCGACGATCCGCTTGTCCTTGAGCGACTCGGGGACGTCGCCGGCCACGATCCGCCCGGCCAGCCCCTCGACGATGGCGGTCTTGCCGACCCCGGGCTCGCCGATCAGGACCGGGTTGTTCTTGGTCCGGCGCGACAGCACCTGGACGACCCGGCGGACCTCGTCGTCGCGGCCGATCACCGGGTCGAGCTTGCCCTGGCGGGCCATCTCGGTCAGGTCCCGGCCGAAGCGCTCCAGGGCCTGGTACTTGGCCTCCGGGTCCTGGTCGGTGACCTTCTTGCCCCCGCGGACCTCGGTCAGGGCGGCCAGGATGGCCTCGCGGGTCACGCCGGCGTCGGTCAGCAGCCGGGCCGCGGCCGTCGAGCCCTCGGTCAGGGCGAGCAGCAGGTGCTCGGTGGAGACGTACTGGTCGCCGAGGGCGGCGGCCTCCTTGCGGGCCCGCTCGAGCAGCCGGCCCAGCTGGGGGGAGGCGACCGTCTCCTGCTCGGGGCCGTAGACCTTGGGGATCCGGTCGAGGGCCTCGGACGCCCTGGTCCTGAGCATGCCCGGGTCGGCCCCGGCCCGGCGCACGACCGGGTACACGACCCCGTCGGGGTCGGCGAGCAGGGCGACCAGCAGGTGCTCGGGCTCGATGCGCTGGTGGTCGCTGGAGCGGGCCTCGCGCTGGGCGGTGGCCAGCGCCTCGCCCGCCCGGTGGGTGAAGCTGTTCACGTCCATGTTCGTTCTCGTCTGCCTCGGGTTAGAGCCGCTTTGCTTTGTTCAACGTCCGGCTGCCTGCGTTTCTTCCCGTTCCCTCAGGCCTGTTCGTATCGTGACGGGTGCTCGTAGCGGACGATCGCCGAGGAGTAGGGGACCAGGTCGCGGCGGGCCGACCGGCGGACCTTCTCGAGCTCTTGGCGGTGGTGGCGGGCCTGGGCCCGCAGCTGGGCCTGGAGCTCGGCCACCTCGGCCTGGAGGCGCTCGATCTCCTGGGTGAGGGCGATGACCCGGCGCACGCCCTCCAGGTTCATGCCGTCGTTGGTCAGCCGCTTGATCTCCAGCAGCCGCTGGATGTCCCGCTCGGAGTAGCGGCGGGCGTTGGCGGTGGTCCGCTTGGGCCGGACCAGGCCCTCACGCTCGTAGATGCGGAGGGTCTGAGGATGGACCCCGGCCAGCTCGGCCGCGACCGAGATCACGAACACCGCCCGGTCCCGCTGGTCCGCCATGGTCGTCACCTCCCGGCTCGGCCTCAGTCGATGCCGAGGTGGTTCCTCGGCGTGGTGTCGGACAGCGACGCGAATTCCCGCAGCAGGTCCCGCTCCTTGCGCGAGAGCTTCTCGGGCACGGCCACCTGGAGGCTGACCAGCAGGTCCCCGGCGCCCTTGCGGCCGGAGCCGGGCACCCCCCGACCGCGGACCCGGAAGGTGCGGCCGTTCTGGGTGCCGGCCGGGACCTTGAGGGTCACCGGGCCGTCCAGGGTCGGCACCTTGAGCTCGGTGCCGAGGGCGGCCTCGGCGAAGGTGACCGGCACGGTGATGGTCAGATCCTGGCCGCTGCGCGCGAACAGCGGGTGCGGGGTGACCCGGACCTTGACGATCAGGTCGCCGGCGGGGGCGCCGGCCTGGCCGGGCTCGCCCTGGCCGCGGAGCCGGATGGTGGCGCCGTCGTTGACCCCCGTGGGGATCCGGACCCGCAGCTCGCGGGTGCGGATCTCGCTGCCGGTGCCGTTGCAGGTCGGGCACGGGTCGTCGATCACCGAGCCGCGGCCCTGGCAGGTCGGGCAGGGGCTGGAGAGGCCGAACAGGCCCTGGTCGCGGGTGACCGTGCCC
>DATABK010000804.1:0-6709 GCA_036259695.1 Actinomycetes bacterium
CCGCCGCCGTCCGCGTGCCCGCCCGGCTGCTCTCGACCCGGGCGCCGGCACCGGCCCGGCCGGGCTAGGCCGCCCGATTCGGCGGGAACTAATGGACTTCGCCTATTGCGACGCTATTGCGTAGACGATAGCGTCCGTGCGCCTTCCTCTCCCGCGTACGCAAGGTTGGTCCCAAATGTTCCGGAATTTCCCCATCCGCACCAAGCTCATCATCGCCCTGCTCGGCCCGCTGCTGGTCCTGGCCGTCCTCGCCCTGGTCGGCATCCGCCAGAACCAGGCCGAGAGTGACCGGGCCGAGCGCAGCACCAACTTCGCCCGCCTGGCCGCCGGCCTGGCCCCGCTGATCCACCAGCTCCAGGCCGAGCGCAGCCTCTCCATCAGCTACATCGACAGCGGCCGCAGACAATGGGGCTCCGAACTGCTCCGGCAGCGCCGCCTGGTCGACCGGGCCGCCGCCACCTACCGGGCCCAGGCCCAGCGACTCGGCGCCGACGACGAAGTGCTGGCCGAGAAGATCGAGTACGGCCTGAGCGAGCTTGGCCGCCTCGCGGAGCAGCGCCAGACCATCGACCGGGCCCCGATCGTGGCCAGCGAGCTGGCCGTCGCGCCGACCATCGAGCTGCACGAGGAGGAGGGCGAGGAAAACATCAAGGCGGCCACCGAGGAGGGCCACGGCCCGCTCGTCACCCCGGGCGCGGCCCTGGAGCAGTACACCGACACCGTCAGCGACCTGCTCGACATCAACGGCGAGATCGCCCCCCGGTCCAACGACGAGGCGCTGCTCAAGGGGGTGGCGGCCTCGGTCGCCCTGTCCAGGGCCAAGGACTTCACCGACAGCCAGCGCAGCCTGCTCCAGAACGTCTACACCACCGGTCACTTCGAGGGCGCCGAGTACGCCAGGCTCAGTGCCCTGGTCGCGGCCGAGGTCATCTACACCGCCCAGTATGACGCCAACGCCACCGAGGCCCAGCACGAGTTCCGCGAGGAGACGGTCGCCGGGCCCGAGGTCGAAGAGGTCGACGAGCTGGTCGCCAAGGCCCTGGCGCCCGCCAGCGCCGACGCGCCCAAGCTGAACGTCGACCCCCAGGAGTGGTTCGACGCCATGAGCGTCAAGCTCGACCGGATGCGCACGGTCGAGGAGCGCCTCAGCGCCGACGTGATCGCCACCAGCTCGGCCGTCAAGGAGGGCGCCGACCGCCGGGCCTGGCTGTACAGCCTGCTCCTGGCGGCCGCCCTGGTCCTGGCCGTCGTGCTCACCCTGGTCACCGCCCGGTCCCTGATCCGGCCCATGCGGCGGCTGGAGCGGGCCGCCGAGGAGACGGCCACCGAACGGCTGCCCGGCGTCGTCCAGCGGCTCCAGGACGGCGAGCAGGTCGACCTGGCGGCCGAGTCGGCCCCGCCCATCGAGGTCCGCTCCCGGGACGAGATCGGCCACCTGGCCGAGGCGTTCAACTCGGTGCATCAGGTCGCGGTCCGGGTGGCCGGCCGCGAGGCCGCCCTGCGCCGCAGCGTCGGCGACATGTTCCTCAACCTGGCCCGGCGCAGCCAGAGCCTGATCGAGCGCCAGCTCGAGGTGATCGACGAGCTCGAGGACAGCGGCTCCGACGCCGAGGTCCGGGCCGGGCTGGGCGAGCTCGACCACCTGGCCACCCGCATGCGTCGCAACGCCGAGAACCTGATCATCCTGTCCGGGTCCGAGCCGGCCCGGCGCTGGCGCGGGCCCATCGACCTGACCCAGGTCGTGCAGGCCTCCATCGAGGAGGTCAAGGAGCACACCCGGGTCGAGGTCCTCCCCCTCGACCCGGTGCAGCTGGCCGGGCACGCCGCCGCCGACGTCATGCACCTGCTGGCCGAGCTGATCGAGAACGCCGTCACCTTCTCCGCCCCCGGGACCAAGGCCCTGGTCGGCGGCCAGTCGATTCCGGCCGGCTACCTGCTGGCGATCGAGGACCAGGGACTGGGGATGACCGACGAGCAGCTCGTCAAGGTCAACGAGCGCCTGGTCAAGCCGCCCGACGTCGACTTCGCCCTGGCCAAGATGCTCGGCTTCTTCGTGGTCACCCAGCTCGCCTCCAAGCACGGGATCAAGGTCCAGCTCCGCCACTCCTGGTACGGCGGCATCACCGCCCTGGTGCTGCTGCCCCGGCAGCTGGTCGTCAACCCGGCCGAGCCGGGACCTGCAAACGCGGCCGCCCTGGCCGAGCGGACGGCCGACCCCGAGGCGGACTGGCTGGCCAGCCGGGTGCCCATGGTCCACGTGCCGCTCAGCGGCCGCGCCGCCAGGGGATGAGCGCTACGGGCTGAGGGTGGGGCTGGCCGAGCCGACCAGCTGGCAGCCGACCTGGTACTTGGCGCAGCGGTACAGGGCCAGGAAGGCGTAGGCGTCGAAGCCGGTCTCGCTGTCGGTCGGCCGCAGGCCGAGGTACTCGGGCGGCATGTTCAGGCGGTCGGCCATCGCCTGGGCGATGCCGGTCGGCTTGCGGTAGCGGCGGTCGGCGTCCCAGTAGGACAGGAACCCGCCCCGCAGGGCCGGGCGGTAGGCGACCCGGTCGGCGGCCCGGACGACGCCGTCCTCGCCGATCTGGACGCGCAGGGCCAGGTTGGCCACGGCGTCGGCGTACTGGCGCCGGCCAACCTCGCCGCCGCTGTAGCCGAGCACCGTCTCCAGCATGCCGAAGGTGAAGGTCCGCAGGGCGCTGGCCCGCTCCCGGTCACAGGCCAGCGGGGTGCAGCGGGGGATGCCGAAGCCGAGCCGGTCGAAGCGCCGCTCCAGGTCGTCGGCGGTGCGGCTGGCCGAGGTGGTGACCATCGGCAGCAGCGCCGACTGGTCCCGGTAGGAGGTGTCCGGCGACTCGCCCCGGTTGAGGGCCTGGAGGGCCTCGATGGCCGGCAGCAGGGTGTCGTAGCGGGCCGCCATCAGGTACGGCTGCACGTTGCCCAGGCAGG
This sequence comes from Actinomycetes bacterium, assembly GCA_036259695.1. Classification (GTDB taxonomy): domain Bacteria; phylum Actinomycetota; class CALGFH01; order CALGFH01; family CALGFH01; genus CALGFH01. The sequence continues at coordinate 2,947 of DATABK010000804.1, forward strand.
CCTTGGACCGGTACGGGTAGGCCACCGGCGTGGCCGGCGGGTGCAGGCTGCAGTCGCCGTAGGCGTCCAGGAACGGCTCGTGGCGGTAGCTGAAGTCGCGGGGGGCGTCGCGGCCGCGGCCGAAGATGGCCGCTCGGAGGTCCCGCCCGGGCACGAACCCGGCCCGCAACATCAGCCGGGCCAGGGCGGTCGAGCGGTCGTCGTCGTTGCGGCTGACCGCGTGCAGCCAGGCCAGCTGGGTTGCATGGCGGATGGTGTAGCGGAAGCTGCGCAGGTGGCCGACCTCGCTGAATGGGAACCGGCGGCGCAGGACCGGGGGCTGGCCGTCGACCGGGCCGGGCGGGATGGTGCCGAGGCGGACGTCGTTCAGCCAGACCTCGGCCGTGGTCGCCGGGTCGTCGAAGGAGAGGGCGGTCACGCTCACCTGGTACCGGCCGCCGCCCACGTCCCAGTCGACCCGGGCCCGCAGCCGCAGCCCCTCGGCCGAGGCCGGGGTGGCATAGGTCAGCTCGTAGGCCTCGCTGGCGTAGGCCGACTCGAGGGTCCGGATCCGGGTCGGGAGCGGGCACCCCCTGGCCGGGCAGGTGCCGTCGTCGCCCTGGCCGAGCAGCACCCAGCGGCCGTGGCCGGGGAACCAGACCCGGATCGGCAGGCCGTAGTGCTCGGACTGGACGGCCCCGGCCGGGCCGAGCGGCTTGTAGAGCCCGTCCAGGAACGTCTCGGCCTTGGCGATGGCCTCGTTCAGGCTGGCCAGGCTGGGCGCCGTCAGCGGCACGGCCGGCGGCGGGGCCGACGCCCCCAGGCGGTCGACCATGGCCACGATCGAGCCGGCGACGATGGCCGTGGCCAGGGTGCCGGCGACCAGCATGAGGGCCACCGAGCGGCGCCACAGCGGCGGCTTGGGGCCCTCGGGCGGCCCGGGGTCGCGGGCCCCCGGCGCCGGCACCCCGACCCACACCCCGAAGGGCGGCGGGCGATCCGGGATCCCGCCCGCAGGCGACCACAACCGCGACATGATCCTCCCCCGTCCCCGGCGACCCTGCCCAGGTTGCCGGGATTGTCATCAGGGGGGTTGGGACCGCCCATCGGGAGACCTGCGTAGTGCCACCAGGGGACCGCGGCCCGCCGCCGACCAGGGGCTCGATGGCCCGGCCGGTTCGACGGGGCAGGTCACGGCGGCCCTGTCAGCGGGGCCGTCGCCGGCCCGGGACCAGGCCCCGGTCCGGGGAGTGGGCCTCCCTGGACCAGGTCACAAACCGGTCTCGGCCGCTAGCAGGCGCAGTCGTCAGGGACGTTGCCGCTGACCACGGTCTGGTTGAGGGTCAGGGTGTTGACGCTCAGGATGCCGCCGCCGTAGGCGGCCGTGTTGCCGGTCACCCGGGAGCGGTTGAGCGTGGCCACGCCCTCGCTGAACAGGCCGCCGCCTCCGCCGCCGGCGGTGTTGTTGGTGACCCGGGTGTCGTTGAGGGTCAGGGTGCCGTAGTTGTAGATGCCGCCGCCGTCGGTCGCCGACCGGTTGCCGGTCACCGTCGAGCGGTTGAGGGTCAGGAGGCCGCCGTTCTGGATGCCGCCGCCGACCCGGACGTCTGCGTTCCCGCCGGTGATGGTCAGCCCGGTCAGGGTGACGGTGACCCGCTCGTTGACGAAGAGCACGCCCCCGCCCCCGGCCCCGTCCAGGACGGTCGGGTCCTGCCGGTTGGTGTTGCCGAAGACCCGGAGGTCCTTCCCGATCGAGAAGCTGCCCCGGCAGCGGCCGAAGACGTTCAGGCGGTCGCCGGGGTCGGCGGCGGCGATGGCCCGGGTCAGGGCCTGCCCGGTCGCGGTGGCGAACCAGGTGTCCTGGGTCGCGTTCTTGACCCGGCAGGCCGGCGGCGCGGCCGCCGCCGCCGGGGCCAGCCCGGCGACCAGCGCGCCGGCCAGGGCCAGTGCGCCCAGCACCACTGCCGCTCTCCTTGGAGCCACCGGTCGGGCCATGGACAGCCTCCTCCTCGTCACCAGCCTGCGCCGATGCAGCTTGGGTTCCTTGCCGATGCTTCCAGAGGCCGGAGGCGCTGTCCCCCAGCCGATGCCGTAGCCGGGTACGCGATCACCCGTACCCGGGCACCGTCGCGCCCTTTTGTTCATTTCTCCGTTTGGAGCAGAACACGCGTATCCCCTAGTATTCAGCGGACCAATCGAGGGGGGCTGTCATGAGAAGGGTCAGGGTGCTGGTGGTCGACGACCACCAGATGCTGCGGGAAGCGCTGATCGGGATGCTGGAGGCGTCCGGCTTCGAGGTCGTCGGGGCGGTCGCCGACGGCGCCGACGCCACCTCCCTGGCCCCCGAGCTGGTCCCCGACGTCATCCTGATGGACCTGTCCATGCCCGTCCTCAACGGCCTGGACGCGACCCGGCTGCTGCGCGAGGTCGTGCCGGCCACGGCCATCGTGGTCTTCAGCGCCTTCGACAGCCCCGAGCTGAAGCGCCAGGCCTTCGAGGCCGGGGCGGTCGCCTACCTGCCCAAGGGCTGCAGCAACGAGCGGCTGCGGGCCACCCTGGAGGCGGCCGTCACCGTCGCCGGCAGCAACCTCCGCCGGGCCGGCCCGGCGCTCGGCCCGTAGCGGAAACCGGCCCCGCCCCGGCCCCGCTGTGGCACGGTTGGCCACGGAAGGACCGGTGTTCCCGGTGCCGCGCACGCCGCTGGAGGCCCCATGTCGAACCTCGTGCCCGTCGTCGTCGAGCAGACCAGCCGGGGCGAGCGGTCGTTCGACCTCTACTCGAGGCTGCTGAGCGGCCGGATCGTCTTCCTCGGGACCCCGATCGACGACACCAGCGCCAACCTGATCATGGCCCAGCTCATCCACCTCGAGTCAGAGGACCCCGACAAGGACATCCAGCTCTACATCAACTCCCCCGGCGGGTCGGTCACGGCCCTGCTCGGCATCTACGACACCATGCGCTACATCCGCTGCGACGTGGCCACCACCTGCCTGGGCTGGGCGGCGTCGGCGGCGGCGGTCATCCTGGCCGCGGGCACGCCCGGCAAGCGCTACGCCCTGCCCCATTCGACGGTCCTGCTCCACCAGCCGCACGGCGGCGCCCAGGGCCAGTCGGTCGACATCGACATCCAAGCCCGGGAGATCCTGCGCCAGCGGGCCCTGGTCGACCAGATCCTGGCCAGCCACACCGGCCAGCCGGTCGAGCGGATCGCCAGGGACACCGACCGCGACTTCATCCTCAGCGCCGACCAGGCCCTGGAGTACGGTCTGGTCGACGAGATCCTGACCGGGCGCCGGGTCGTGCCCGAGCTCGCCCCGGCCGGCGCTGGCGGGTGACCGGCATGCTTCCCGACCGCCGGCGCACCCCGGACCGGCCGCCGGTGCCGGCCCTCACCGACGCCGAGTGCTCGGTCATCGACCACTACCTGGCCGTGGTCGACCTGGCGGCCCGGATCAACCCGGCCCGCAGCAGCGGCCACACCTACACCTGCCTGCGGGCCGCCCAGTCCCTGGCCACCGAGGCCAGGGCCCTGCTGGAGGCCCTCGAGCTGATGTGGGAGCGGGGCGAGCGCGAGATCCACGTCGCCACCCTCACCCAGGCCCTGCGGGCCCTGGACGGCGAGCGGCGGGCCATCCGGGTGACAATCCCGTCCTGATCCGGGCTCGGCGCCCGTAACGGTGCCGGGACGGAGGCTGCGAACACTGGCGCCCGGACCCGGCCGTGGAGGTGGCGAGTGCTGGCGAGACCCAGGTGGAGCCTGGCCGCGCTGGCCTGGGCAGGATGG
>DATABK010000805.1:0-1674 GCA_036259695.1 Actinomycetes bacterium
GCCGCCGGGCCGGCCGCGGCACTGGAGCGGAAGCGGGTCTGGATCATGCCGGAGACCACCGAGGAGCTGGTGGTGAGGGCGGTCGCGCCCTGGGTCGCCTGGCGGAGGGCGGCCCGCTGGTGGCCGGCCGTGACCACCGCCGCCTCGGCCAGGGGGATCAGCTTGAGCAGGGCGATCGGGGTGAAGGCGGCCATCAGGAGCAGGGCCCCGCCGGCCAGGACGCCCTCGAACTTGTCGCCCAGCCCGCCCCGGGCCAGCCCGGCCGCGGCCAGGTTGATGATGGCCACGATGAACACCTTGGCGAAGATGATGGCGATCAGGAACTCGATCAGCCGCCGGCACCAGCGCCAGCCGGCCGGCCAGATCATCGCCGCCAGGGCCAGGGGCAGGAACAGCACCGAGATGTAGATGGCGGCCGCCCGCAGCAGCAGCTCCAGCCAGATCGACAGCGCCCCCAGGGTGACGATCAGGGCCCCGAGCAGGACCCCGAACACCGGGGCGGCCGGGTTGACGGTGCCGGCGCCCAGCCCGGCCAGGGCGCTGCCGGCGTCGGTCATGAACTTCTGGGCGTCGGCGGCGGCGTTGCCGCCAAGGGCGGCGCTCATCCAGTCGCTGACGTTGATCAGCATCTGGGCCATGGCCGGGCCGACGGCCGACAGGATGGCCGCCAGGGGCAGGAACACGAAGGCCGAGCGGATGGCCTGCATGCCGTCGGCACGGACGATCGACTGGGCGACCGAGACGAGCAGGATGGGCAGGGCGATGACCACGGCCAGGGCCAGCATCACCCGGTACTGGGAGGCGAACCAGTCCGCGTTGACGACGTCGGGGCTGGTGGTGCCGTGGATGAGGCCGCCCACCTTCTCCAGGAACCACTTGCCGGCCGAGGCCACGGCGGCGGTGAAGCTGCGCAGGGCGCTGTCGCCGGCGGTGGAGACGACGTTCTGGGCCGCCCCGGCGACGGCGCTGGTGACCGCCTGACCGGGGTTGGTCCCGGCCCGGCACACATTCTTCGCCACCGGGTTGGGGATGGTGTCGCAGCGGTCCCCCCCGCCCGGCTGGGTCGTCTGGGTCTGGCCGGGGTTGGCCGGCTGGTCCTGGGCCATGGCCGCCGGGGCCAGCACCACCAGCAGGGCGGTGAGGGTGGCGAGGACCAGGACCGCGCGGGCCCAGGCGCGCCTACGGTCCTGGTGCATAGGTGAACTCCTTGAACTCGTTGGCCTGGTCGACCAGCTCTCCGGCGGCGGTCGGAGGGGCGACGTCGGCGATCGGGACCGGGCCGTCGGTGGTGGTGCTGTCGACCTGCTTCCAGTCGCCGCCGGCCCAGCGCAGCTCGACCGTGGTCGTGCCCCAGCCCTCGCGGACGGGCACGGGCACGGTCCCGCCGACCGACCCGCCGACGCTGGTCACCCAGATGCTGACGGTGGCCGCCCGGTCGCTGTACTCCTCGACCCGCCAGCCCACCGGCGTGGCCCGCAGCAGCACCTGGGCCGAGTTGCTGGCGCCGTCGCCGACGCCCAGGCCCTCCCGCAACGAGACCACCGCCTGGTCGAAGGTCTTCTGGAGCCGGGCCTTGGCCTCGGGGGCGGCCAGGGTGTCGATGGCCGCCCGGCGCCTCGCCGTGTCCAGGATGAGGTCGCTGGACAGCACCCGGGTGAAGTTGGCCGCCGCCGC
>DATABK010000806.1:0-4241 GCA_036259695.1 Actinomycetes bacterium
GCCAGCCCTTCGCGGCGCTGGCCGCCGGAACGGTTCGCCGAGGTGATCCGGTTCGAGCTCGCCCAGGGCCGGCGGGTGATCGTCACCGGCGGCCCGGCCGAGACCGACCTCGCCCACGAGGTCGCCGACCGGGCCGGGCTGCCCGACAGCGCCGTCCACGCCGGCCAGGGCGGGGTCCTGACCATCGCCCGGCTGGTCGACGCGGCCGACCGGGTGGTGTGCGGCGACACCGGCATCGCCCACCTGGCCACCGCCCTGCGCACGCCCTCGGTGGTCCTGTTCGGGCCCACCTCCCCGGCCCTGTGGGGCCCGCCCCCCGACCCGCCCTGGCACCGCCCCCTGTGGGCCGGCAGCAGCGGCGACCCGCACGGCCAGCTCCCAGACCCGGGGCTCCTGGCCATCGACGTCGACCAGGTCACCACCGCCCTGGCCGACCTCCCCCCGGCCGAAGCCCCCCGGCCCGCCCGCCGCGGCCGCGTCGCCTAGGCCCGCCGACCCCGACCCCCCACTTCAGCACCCAGGCAGTGGCGAGGTCCCGGCACGTCAGAAGGGCCCGGCCACATTGCCGGGCCCTTCTGCGCTGTGGCTGCTAGACGGCCAGGGCCAGGGCCGGGCTGCGGCCGCCGTTGGCCGAGGGCAGCCCGTCCAGGATGCGCACGGTGACCTCCTCGACCCGGCCGACGCCGTCGACCATGGTGAGGAGGCGGCGGTGCCGGTAGTAGTCGATCAGGGGGCGGGTCTTGATCGCGAACACCTCGAGGCGGTGGCGGATCGTCTGCTCGGCGTCGTCGGCCCGGTGCTGGGCCGCGGCCCGGCCGGCCAGGCGACGCAGCAGCTCCTCCTCGGCGGCCTCGAAGCAGAGCACGGCGTCAAGGGGCGAGCCCACCTCGACCAGCTGGCGGTCAAGGGCCTCGGCCTGGTTGACCGTCCGCGGGAACCCGTCGAGCACGAACCCGGCCCGGCAGTCGTCGGAGGCCAGGCGCTCGGCGACCATGGCGATGACCACGTCGTCGGGGACCAGGTCGCCCCGGTCCATGTACTCCTGGGCCGTCCGGCCCAGCTCGGTCCCCTCGGCCACGTTGGCCCGGAAGATGTCCCCGGTGGCGATGTGCGGGGCGCCGAACTGGCACGCCACCCGAGCGGCCTGCGTGCCCTTGCCGGCCCCAGGCGGACCGAGGAGGACGATGCGCATGGGGGCTCCGCTCTGGTCGGGGAATGGACCTCAGAGCGTAGGCGGCGGGCTTGCCATCAGTCCAATAGATCGTCTAAATGACAAGCATCGGGTTCTCCTATGGCCTGGTTCTTTTCTGGGAGGGGAGGGGGATGCTCCCGCAGATCGAGGCGTTCCTGGAGGTCGCGCGGCGCCAGAACCTCAGCCGGGCCGCCGAGGCCCTGTTCGTCTCCCAGCCGACCCTCACCGCCCGTCTCCAGAGCCTGGAGACCTCCCTGGGAGAGCAGCTGTTCGTCCGGACCCGGCGCGGGATGCGGCTGACCGAGGCCGGGGAGGCGTTCCTGCCCTACGCCGAGCACGCCGTGACCGCCCTGGCCGACGGCCGCGAGCGCCTGGCCGAGCTGCGCCGGGGCGTGGCCGGCCGGCTGGTCCTGGGGGCGCCCCCGACGGTCAGCACCTACACCCTCCCGGCCCTGCTGGCCCGGTTCAACGCCGCCCACCCGGGCGTCCGCCTGGCCGTCAAGACCGGGACCTCCGAGGAGATCCTCCAGATGGTCCTGCACGACCAGGTGCAGCTGGGCATCATGCGGTCGCTGGTCCACACCGAGATCGAGAGCATCCCGCTGTACACCGACGCCCTGGTCCTGATCGCCGGGCCCGGGCACCGGCTGGCCGGCCCGGCCATGGACGGCAAGGCCCGGCTGGCCGACCTCGCCGGCGAGGTGCTGGTCCTGTTCGGGCGCAGCTCCAGCTTCCTCGAGTTCACCACCGCCACCTTCCGCCAGGCCGGCGTGCTCCCCCGCAGCGTCCTGGAGCTCGACAACCTGGAGGCGGCCAAGAAGATGGTCGAGCGTGGCCTCGGAGTGTCCCTGGTCCCGGTCAGCACCATCGCCGCCGAGCTGGCCGCCGGCACCCTGACCCGGATCGAGCTGGTCGACGCGGCCCCGGTGCGGCGCGAGATCGTCGCCGTCCGCCGCATCGACGCCGGCCCGCCGTCGGGGGCGGCCGGCGTGTTCCTGGAGATGCTGACCGGGTCGCTCCAGCCGGGCTGACCCAGCGCCGGCCGCTCAGCCGAGGTTGGCGAAGTCCTTGACCCGGTCGGTCTCGCCGGCCACGACGATGATGTCGTTGGGGCCCGGAACCGTGTCTTGCGTGGCGTAGGTGAAGGCACCGCCCTCCGCCTTGATGCAGACCACGGTGATGCCGTGGCGCGAGCGGACCTGCGAGTCGGCCAGCGCCCGCCCCACGATCTGCTTGGGCGGCTTCAGCTCGACCAGGGTGAAGCCCTCGTCGAGCTGAACGAACTCGATCATCCGGCCGGTGACCAGGTGGGCGACCCGGCGGCCCATGTCGTGCTCGGGGAAGACCACGTGGTGGGCGCCGACCCGCTGCAGGATCCGGCCGTGGGCCACGGTGACCGCCTTGGCCCAGATGTCCGGCACCTTGAGGTCGACCAGCAGCGAGGTGGTCAGGATGCTGGCTTCCAGGTCGGTGCCGATGCCGACGACGGCCCGGCCGAACTCGCCCGCCCCGAGCTGCTGCATGACGTCCTCGTCGGTGGCGTCGGCCTCGACGACGTGGGTGAGCAGGTCGGCGCTGCGCTGCACGTTGTCGGCGTCGGAGTCGACGCCGAGCACCTCGTGGCCCAGCTCCATCAGGGTGGTGGCCAGCGCAGACCCGAAGCGGCCCAGGCCGACCACCAGGATCCCGTTGTCCGGCACGTTGCTAGCCAATGATCGGTCGTTCCTCCGGGTAGCGGTAGCGCGGCTCGCGCTCGCGCAGGGCGAGCGCGGTCGCCAGTGTAATCGGGCCGGTCCGCCCAAGGAACATGAGCAGGATCAGGATGTTCTGGGACGACAGGGGGAGCTGGGGCGTGATCCCGGTCGTCATCCCGGCCGACCCGAACGCCGAGAACGCCTCGAAGGTGGTCCGCGACAGCGGGAGCCCGCTCTGGGCGGTGATGGCCAGGGTGGCCGCGACCACCGCGCCCAGGCCGATCAGGGTGATGGTCAGGGCCTGGCGCTGGGCCGCCTGGGGGATGCGGCGCCGGAAGGCGTTGACCGTTGACCGCCCGCGTGCCTCGGCGGCGACCATCAGCACGAGCACGGCGAAGGTGGTGACCCGGATGCCGCCGGTGGTGCCGGCGCTGCCCGCCCCGATGAACATGAGGACCTCGGTGACCAGCCACGACGTCTCCCCCATCTCGGCGTAGTCGACCGTGTTGAACCCGGAAGAGCGCGGGCTGGCCCCGTGGAAGAAGCCGGCCAGCAGCTTGCCGGGCAGGTCGAGGCGGCCGAAGGTGGCCGGGTTGGACCACTCGAAGGCGAGGATGGCCAGCGTCCCGGCGGCCAGCAGCACCCAGGTCGTCGTCAGGGTCAGCTTGGTGTGCAGCGACCAGCGGCGTGGGCTGGCCGGTTCGCGGATGAGCTCGATCAGCACCGGGAAGCCGAGCCCGCCGGCGATCACGGCCAGCGTCACGGTCAGGCTGACCCAGCCGTCGTCCACGAAGCCGACCAGGTTGTCGCTGTAGAGGGCGAAGCCGGCGTTGTTGAAGGCCGACACCGAGTGGAACAGGCCGTACCAGGCCGCCCGGCCGAACGGCTCGCCGTAGCCGAGCCACAGCCGTCCGGTGAGCACCACGGCCGCCAGCACCTCGAAGGCCACGCTGAAGGCGGCCACGCCCAGCAGCACCCGCCGCGTCTCGCCGAGCTCGACGACGTTGATCTCGGTCTGGGCGAGCAGCCGCTGGCGCAGCCCGAGCCGCCGGGACAGGGCCAGGGCCAGCAGCGACGCCAGCACCATGAAGCCGAGCCCGCCGACCTGGACGAGCAGCATGATGATGACCTGGCCGAGGGTCGACCAGTAGGTCGCGGTGTCGACAACGGTCAGCCCGGTGACGCAGACCGCGGAGGTCGCGGTGAAGGTGGCCACGTGCAGCGGGGCCCCGCCGGGCCCGGCTCTGGCGTGCGGCAGCAGCAGCAGGAGGGTCCCGACCAGGATGCCGACCGCGAAGGCGGCGACCACGCGTTGCGCGGGATGTCGCGGGCGGCGACGGCGCGCGGTGTCGAGC
>DATABK010000807.1:0-10337 GCA_036259695.1 Actinomycetes bacterium
CGCCGCCGGCCTCCTGGCCGGGGCCGGTCCCCGGGGCATCCTGGCCCGCGGGCTGGGCCGCAGCTACGGGGACGCCGCCCAGAACGCCGGCGGCGAGGTCGCCGACATGGCCGGCCTCGACGGCGTCCTCGCCTTCGACCCGGCCAGCGGGCGCGTCACGGTGCAGGCCGGGGTCAGCCTGGACCGGCTGCTGCGGGTGACCGTCCCCTCGGGCTGGTTCCTGTCCTCGACCCCGGGGACCCGGTACGTGACCGTCGGCGGGGCGGTGGCCAACGACGTGCACGGCAAGAACCACCACCGCGACGGCAGCATCCGCAACGCCGTCCGCTCCCTGCAGCTGCTCACCCCGGCCGCCGGGGCGCCGGTGACCCTGGAGCCGGGCGACGACGCCGGCCTGTTCGCGGCCACCGCCGGCGGCCTCGGGCTGACCGGGATCATCCTGGCCGCCACCCTCCAGCTCGACCCGGTGGAGACGGCCTGGATGCGGGTCGACACCGACCGCCCCACCGACCTGGACGACCTGCTCGGCCAGATGGCCGCCGCCCCCCACCGCTACACCGTGGCCTGGGTCGACTGCCTGGCCAGGGGCCGGCGGCTGGGCCGGTCGGTGCTGACCTCGGCCGACCACGCCCGGCTGGAGGACCTCCCGGCCGCCGCCCGGCCGGCGGCCCGACGCTTCGCCCCCCGGCGGCGGCTGGCCGTCCCGCCCGGGGTGCCCGGCGGCCTGCTCGGGCGCCGGGTCGCCCAGGCCTTCAACCGGGCCTGGCTGGCCCGGGCGCCGCGCCGCGAGCGCGGCCGGCTGCGGCCCCTGGACGGCTTCTTCTACCCGCTGGACGCCCTTGCCGGCTGGAACCGGCTGTACGGGCCCGGCGGGTTCGTGCAGTACCAGTTCGCCGTCCCGGACGGGGCCGAGGCCACCCTCCAGGCGGTGGTCGAGCGCCTGGCCGCCGAGCGCTGCCCGTCGTTCCTGGCCGTCCTCAAGCGGTTCGGCCAGGGGGCCGGGCTGCTGTCGTTCCCGATCGCCGGCTGGAGCCTGGCCGTCGACATCCCGGCCGGCCAGCCGGGGCTGGGCCGGCTCCTGGACGAGCTTGACGAGCTGGTCGCCCAGGCCGGTGGCCGCGTCTACCTGGCCAAGGACGCCCGGCTGCGGCGGGCCACCCTGGCCGCCATGTACCCGCAGCTGGAGCGGTGGCAAGCCGTCCGGGACCGGGCCGACCCGGCCGGGCGGCTCCGCTCCGACCTGGGCCGCCGCCTCGGCCTGGTCCCTTGAGGAGGATGAACATGCGAGACGGTCTCGGACGGGTCCAGTCCCTGCTGATCCTGGGCGGCGGCTCCGACATCGCCCTGGCCACGGTCGACGCCCTGGTGGCCGAGGGCGCCGAGCGTGTCCTGCTCGCCGCCCGCAAGCCGGAGCGGCTGGAGCCCCAGGCCGAGCGGTTGCGGGCCCGCGGGGCCGCCGTCCGGCTGCTGGAGTTCGACGCCCAGGACCCCGACGGCCACGAGCGGCTGGTCACCGAGGCGTTCGCCGACGGCGACGTGGACCTGGTGCTGGTCGCCTTCGGGACCCTCGGGCCCGGCGGCCCCGGGCAGCGGGACCGCCTGGCCGCCCTCGACGTCCTGGCCACCAACCTGCTCGGGGCGGTGTCGGTCATCCTGCCCGTGGCCCGGGCCCTGGAACGGCAGGGGCACGGCACCCTGGCCGTGCTCAGCTCGGTGGCCGGCCAGCGGGGCCGGGCCGCCAACTACGTCTACGGGGCCTCCAAGGCCGGCCTGGACACCTTCTGCCAGGGGCTCGGCGACGCCCTGGCCGGGTCGGGCGTGCAGGTCATGGTCGTCCGCCCCGGGTTCGTGCGGACCAAGATGACCGCCGGGCGGCCCCGGCCTCCGCTGGCCGCCACCGCCAACCAGGTCGCCGCGGCCATCGTCGGCGGGCTGCGGGCCAACGCCCACACCGTCTGGGTCCCGGCCGGCATGCGGGCCGTGTCGGCCGTCCTCCGGCACCTGCCCCGGCCGCTGTTCCGCCGCCTGCCCCTCTGACGCCGACGGCTAAGCAATTCCGGGCCTCCTGCCGACAACCACGGCAAGCACCCGCACACGATCAAGGGGGCAGGAGTCATGAGCCTAGGGGTCAGCATCTTCCTGCTGGTGGTCGGCGCCATCCTCACCTTCGCGGTGGACGTCAGCGCCTCGGGGTTCAGCATCAACACGGTCGGGATCATCCTGATGGCCGCCGGGGCCGTCGGGCTGGTGCTGTCGCTGCTGTTCTGGAGCAGCTTCTCGCCCTACCGGCGCGGCCCCGTGGCCGGCGACACGGTGGTCGAGGAGCGGCGCATCCGCGACGTCCCGTAGGGGCTACCGGCCGCCGGGCTCCTTGAGGGTCCGGAAGGTGACAGACCAGCGCAGGGCCTTGGTCGCCGGGATGGAGTGCTGCCAGGACCACCGGGCCGCCCCCGACAGCACATAGGCCGAGCGTGGCTCGAGGGTCACCTCGGCCACCTGGCGGGCGTCGCCCTTGCCGCGCTGGAAGCGCATCCGGCAGGCCGCGGCCAGCGACACCCCGACCACCTTGGGGCCGAACAGGGGCGCGTCGCGGTGCCAGCCGATGGTCGCCCCCGGCGGGTACCGGGTGACCAGGATCTGGACGAGCTCGGCCGGGTCGAGGCCGGCCAGCGACGCCGCCCGCTCCTGGAGCCAGTACAGCTCGCCCGGGAACGGGTCGGTGGGGACCAGCGTCCAGGACTCGTACCCGTAGTCGAGGCCGAAGTGGCGCACGGTTCGCCGGGCGGTCCGCCCGTGCATGGTGATGGTGTGGAGCTCCATCGCCTCCAGGGCGCCGAGCGCCTGCTGCTCCTCGTCCCGGGTGACAAACTCCGGCCGGTACACCAGCCCCTCGGGCTGGCGTGGCTGCTCGCCCATCCGACCACGCTAGCAGCCGCCGGCTGGTTTGCCGCTCCGGCCGCTGGTCTACCCACCAGCAGGCTTGAGCACGTGAGGCGAGGAGATCGGAGCTGTCGCCATGGGCAAACCGCAGCAACCTGAGCTCGGCCGCAGCGGCCACACCCCGGTCGTGGAGGGCCAGCACGCCCGAGAGGTCATCGAGGGGCAGGGCCCGCCGGCCGACGACGAGGCCCCGGGCCCCGTCCCCGAGGCCAACCGGCCCGGGCATCATCCGGAGACCGACCAGGACAAGCCCGACCTGGCCCGCTTCCGCGACCGGCTGGCCGGCGACCAACCCGACACCTGAGCCGCACCCGGGGCGGTAAGCTAGCTGGCCGCCGACCCTTGGAGGTGCTCGATGCTCGAGAAGCTGCTGCTCGCCGTCGACCAGTCGGAGCACAGTCGCAAGGCCATCCCAGCCACGGTCGAGCTGGCCAAGGCCGGCGGGGGGACGGTCCATGTCCTGCACGTCCGCGAGCTCTTCTACCCCGTGCCGCCAACCGTCAGGGGTGACAGCGCCGAGGAGGCCCAGGGGCTGGTCGACGGGATCGTCGAGGAGCTCCAGGGCGCCGGGGTGACCGCAGAGGGGGCCGTCCGGCCGAGCACCGGCGGCTCCCCGGCCGGGGCCATCCTCGAGTACGCCGGGCAGGTCGGGGCCGGCATGATCGTGATCGGCTCGCACGGCCACTCGGTCCTGGGCGGGCTGCTGATCGGCAGCGTCGCCCACAAGCTGACCCAGCTCTCGGCCTGCCCGGTCCTGGTCGTCCGCGACGCCCAGAGCCTCGAGGAGCGCCACCACGAGGTCCTCCGGGCCCAGACCCGATTCCAGTCCTAGGGTACGTCGGGAGGCGGCATGGAGCAGCGGACGCTCGGCCAGGGGCTGGTGGTGTCGGCCCTGGGGCTGGGGTGCATGGGCATGAGCCAGTCCTACGGGCAGGGCGACGAGCGCGAGTCGGTGGCCACCATCCACCGGGCCCTCGACCTGGGGATGACGTTCCTGGACACCGCGGACATGTACGGGCCGTTCACCAACGAGCGGCTGGTGGGCAGGGCCATCGCCGGGCGCCGGGACGAGGTCGTGCTCGCGACCAAGTTCGGGAACCAGCGGCGCGAGGACGGCAGCTTCGTCCGGATCAACGGGGAGCCGGAGTACGTGCGGCAGGCCTGCGACGCCTCGCTGCAGCGGCTCGGGGTCGACCACATCGACCTCTACTACCAGCACCGGGTGGACAAGACGGTGCCGGTCTCCGAGACATGGGGCGCGATGGCCGAGCTGGTCACGGCCGGGAAGGTCCGGCACCTGGGGATCTCGGAGGCGGCGCCGGCGACGGTCCGGCGAGCCCACGCCGTGCACCCGATCAGCGCCGGCCAGTACGAGTGGTCGTTGTTCACCCGCGACCTGGAGGACGAGCTGCTCGGAACCCTGCGCGAGCTGGGGATCGGGGTGGTCGCCTACAGCCCGCTCGGGCGTGGGTTCCTGTCGGGGCAGATCACCAGCCCCGACGACTTCGGCGAGGACGACTTCCGCCGCAACCACCCCCGGTTCACGGGCGAGAACTTCGACCGCAACCTGGAGCTGGTGGAGAAGGTTCGGGAGCTGGCCGCGGCCAAGGGCGCCACCCCCAGCCAGCTGGCCATCGCCTGGGTCCTGGCCCAGGGCGACGACGTGGTTCCCATCCCCGGGACCAAGCGCCGCCAGTACCTGGAGGAGAACATCGGCGCGCTGGAGGTGGAGCTGACCGCCGAGGACCTGGCGGCCATCGAGGAGGTCACCCCGAGAGGGTCGGTGGCCGGGGCGCGGTACAGCCCCGAGCAGATGGCCAGGGTGAACGTCTGACCGGGGTCAGTGGCCGCCTCCCCCGGCCGCCGCCTGGGCGCGGGCCTGGGTCACGGCCCGGGCACTGAGGATCGGCCAGCAGGCGAGGGTGAGCAGGGTCATGGCGGCGAAGCTGCACCAGAAGGGCGCGGTGAGCCCGTAGCGGGCGGCCAGCACCCCGCCGGCGATGGCCCCGAGCGACAGCGAGCCGAAGCCGAACAGGGCGTAGGCGCTGTTCACCCGGCCGAGCAGCCGGGCCGGGATCAGCTCCTGGCGCAGCGACACGCTGATCACGCTCCAGGTCATGGCGTGGAAGCCGAATAACGCGAACATGGCTCCCACCAGGACCGGGCTGCGGGCCAGGGCCAGGACGAGGTGGGTCGAGGACTCGATGACCAGCCCGAGCCGCAAGGTGGTGGCGGGCCCGAGCCAGCCGATCACCCGCTCGGCGACCAGGCTGGCCGAGATCCCGCCGACGGCCATCGACGACAGCAGCAGGCCGTAGCCGACCGATCCCAGCCCGAGCCGCTCCTGGGCGTAGAGGACCGAGATCGACAGGGTGGCCGACAGGGTCAGGTTCATCAGCGCGATGGCCACGGCCAGGATGCGCAGCAGCCGGTGCCTGGCCAGCCAGCGCACGCCCTCGGCGATCTCGCTCCGGAGGGTGGTCGGGGCCGTGCCCTCGGGCCGCTCGACCCGGAACCGGCCGCTCATGGCCGCCACCAGGACGGCCGCGGCCGCGAACGATCCCGCGTCGAGCAGGAACGGCACCGCGGCGGCGGTCGCGAACAGCAGCCCGCCCAGGGGCGGGGCGACCAGCTCGTTGGCCACCATCTGGGCCCCCAGGAGCCGGCCGTTGGCCCTGGCCAGCTGCTCCTTGGGAACGACGTCGGGCAGGATCGAGACGGCGGCGTTGTCGAACAGCGTCTCGGCGGTGCCGAGGGCGAAGAAGACCACGTACAGCAACGGCAGGGTGGCGACGTCGGCGAGCACCGCCACCCCGAGCAGCCCGACGGCCACACTGCGGGCCGCGTCGACCCGCACCATCAGCCGGCGACGGTCCAGGCGGTCGACCAGCGCGCCACTGACCAGCGAGAACAGCAGCCAGGGAAGCCGCTGGGCGACCGCCAGCCCGGCGATCAGCCGCGGGTCCCGGGTCAGCGACGCGGCCAGCAGCGGTCCCGCGACCAGGGTCACGCCGTCGCCCAGGTTGGACACGGCATTGGCTGTCCACAATCTGGCGAAGTCGGGTCCGAGACCGCGCGTGCGCAGGTAGGCTCCTTCAGCCTGGAAGCGACAGGCCTCACCATACGCCGAGGCCCAACGCTCAAGCGGGAGGACTCCCAGGACGAGACAACAACCTATGAAGCGAACCCTGCCGCCGCTGAAGCGCTGCCTGCCACCGCTGCTGATCCTCGCCTGCCTGGCCATCGCCGGTTGCGGCACCGCCGACCCGGGGCCGGCCGGTGGGTCGGGAGCGAGTGGTACCGGGGCGGCCGGGACCGCCGCGGCGCCGGGTACCGGCGACGGGACCGCGGTGAAGTCCGGCGCCACGACCGCGGCCGCGACCGGGTCCCAGGGCAGGGCCGAGGGTGGGGCCGGGGTGCAGGCTGTGCCGCGGTTCCGGGGGAAGATTGTGACCGGGCGGGACGCGGTTCGGGGCAAGGTGCGGTACTCGTGGCGCCGGGGGTGCCCGGTGGGGCCGGTGGAGCTGCGGCTGCTGCGGGTCGACTACTGGGGCTTCGACAAGCGGGTGCACCAGGGCGAGCTGATCGTCCACCGTGACCACGCCCGGCGGATCCTGGTCGTGCTCGACAAGCTGTTCAGGGCCCGCTACCCGATCCAGCGGCTCAAGCTGGTCGACGCCTACCGGGCCGATGACGACCGGTCGATGGCGGCCAACAACACCTCCGGGTTCAACTGCCGCCGGGTGTCGGGCTCCAGCCGCTGGTCCGAGCATGCCTTTGGTCGCGCGATCGACCTCAACCCGCTGCGCAACCCGTACGTGACCCGCGGCGGGCGGGTATCGCCGCCGGCCGGGCGCCCCTACGTCAACCGGGCCCGGCGGGCCGCCGGGATGATCCACGGCAACGACGTGGTCGTGCGGGCGTTCGCCGCCGCCGGCTGGCGCTGGGGCGGCTACTGGTCCGGCTCCCGCGACTACCAGCACTTCTCCGCCACCGGCCGCTGACGGGGGTGCGCGCCCGGGAGACTTCGGCGCAGAATGACTGGCGCCAGCGCGATGTGCGAGGAGCCGACGATGCCAAGCACCGAGACCCGACCGGTCGAGTCCGACGCCGACACCGGCGAGGACGACGGCTACGCCCACTACGCCCGCAAGGACGAGATCGCCAAGGCGGCCGTGCTCGGCGGCACCGTCACCGCCCTCTGCGGCCACCGGTTCCAGCCAATCCGGGACCCCTCCCGCTTCCCGGTGTGCCCGCGCTGCAAGGAGCTCGCCGCCCTCCTGGACGACTAGCGGCACGGCGGCCTCCACGCAGAGCCCACGACGGCCCGGGTTTCCGGGTGGTCGCGGCTACGCGGTACAGTGACTCGGAAAATCCAGTCGTTCTGACAAAACGGATTGATCATGCCTGAGCGGTCCAGAGTGGCAACGCTGCTGGGGGTGGTGCTGGTGGCCGCATTGGCGGCCGTCCTGCTCCCCCATCCGGTGCTTGGGGATGAGCGGGACGAGCTGAGCAGGACCCGGCGGCGGCTTGGGGCTGTGGAGTCGGTGCTGCGGGATGCGCGGGCCGACGCCGGGGCGGTGGCGGCGGCGCTGGCCGCGGCCGACCTGGCGGTGGCCGGGGCCCGGCGGCGGCTGGCGGTGGCGACCGAGCAGCTGAAGGTGGCTCGGCAGCGCCGGGCCAACGCGATGGTCGCGCTGGAGACGGCCACTGACGAGGTCGGTCGGCAGGAGACGCGGCTGGCCGAACAGGTCCGGGGGGCCTACATGACCGGGCGGGTGACCGGGCTGGCCGTGATGGTGCAGGCCAACGACCTGCGTGACCTGGTGGAGCGGGCGGTCACCCTGACCTATGTGATCAGTGCCGACCAGGACGTGCTGAGGCGACTGGAGGTGGCCCGCAAGCGGGCCGTCCAGCTGCACAACGGCATGGTGAAGGCCGAGCAGGCCCGGGTCGCGGCCGAGGGCAGGGTGCGGGCGCAGCTGGGTGAGCTGGAGCAGGTCCGGGCGGTACGCCAGCGGGCCAAGCAGAAGCTGGACGCCCGGGTGGCCAAGCTGGCCGGGGCCGCGGCCGCCCTGCGGAGCCGCTCGGCCGAGCTGAAGCGCCTCATCCGGCAGGAGGAGCTGGCCAGGCGGCGGGCCGCCCGCGGGGGCGGCGGGTCGATCCACGGGTCGGGGCGGCGCTGCGCCCTGTCGGGCACCTCGCCGGCCGAGCACTGGATCATCATGCGCGAGTCCAGCGGCTACCCGACCGCCGACAACCCCAGATCGACGGCGTTCGGCCTCGGCCAGCTGCTGCTCGGCAACCGGATCCTCTACCTCGGTCAGGACTACGCCACCACCGACTGCGGCCGTCAGCTGTGGGCGTTCCGGGCCTATGTCCGCGACCGCTACGGCACGGCCGCCCGGGCCAAGGCGTTCTGGCAGGCCAACGGGTGGTACTGAGCCGCCCCAGGGACTACGGGCGGTCGGCGAGGGTGACGGTGACCTCCTCGGAGCGGCCGTTGCGGATGATGGTCAGCCGGGCCTGGGTGCCCGGGCGGCGTTGGCGGAGCTCGCCGAAGAGGTCCTCGACGGTGTCGATCCTGGCTTCGTCCATGGTGGTGATGACGTCGCTCGGCCGGAGGCCGGCCTCGGCGGCCGGGCTGCCCTCGGCCACCTCGAGCACGGCCACCCCTCGGGCCTCGTCGAGGCCGAGCTGGGCCGCGATCTGGCGGGTCACCTGGGCGGGGGTGATCCCCAGGTAGCTATGGGTGGCCCGGCCGTTGCGGAGGAGCTGGCCGACCACGTCGACCGCGGTCGCCCCGGGGATGGCGAAGCCGATCGCGACCGCGCCCTGCTCGGGCGGGATGTAGGCGACGTTGATGCCCACCACCTGGCCCTCGGCGTTGACCAGGGCGCCGCCGGAGTTGCCGGGCGAGATGGCGGCGTCGGTCTGGATCAGGTCGACCAGGGAGCGGATGCCCTGCTGGGCCGAGCCGGGGATCTCCCGGTGCAGGCCCGAGATGATCCCGGCGGTGATGGTGTTCTGGAAGCCGAGCGGGCTGCCCATGGCCACCGCCAGCTCGCCGACGGCCGGGAGGGTCTTCTGGAAGGTGGCCGGCTGGAGGTCGTCGCGCTCGACGTCGACCACCGCCAGGTCGGTGTCGGGGTCGGTGGCCCGGACCCGGCCGTCGGCCCGGCGGCCGTCGAAGAAGGCGACCTCGACCTGCCGGGCGTCGCCGACCACGTGGGCGTTGGTGACCACCACCCCGTCCTTGGACCAGACCACCCCGCTGCCGGTGCCCTGGTCGTGGCTGATGGTGACCACCGACGGCTCGACCTTGCGGACCAGGGCCGGGATGTCGCCGGCGGCGGCCGCCTGGGCGCTGGCGTTGGCCTGGGGTGGTGCGGGGGCGGTCACCGGGGCCGGGGCCGAACGAGCCTGCGGTTCCCGGGCCAGGCTGCAGCCGGCGAGCGCGAGCACGAGCAGGACGGCACCGGCGATCCTGGCGACGCGGCCGGCGGGGGTGGCTGTGCGGTGGTTCATCCTCGGGACGCTCCTCGAGCGGCGGCGGTTGCAACGCTGGTGCTCAGGCGGCGGATGCCACCAGAGCCGGGTGCAGAATCCCACGAACTTCGGCGATCGCCCCGCCATCAGAGCCCGTAGGTCTCCAGCAGGCGGAGCCAGACCTCGCTGACGGTGGGGAACGACGGCACCGCGTGCCAGAGGCGGTCCAGGGGGACCTGGCCGGCGACGGCGATGGTGGCGGAATGGAGGAGCTCCTGGGTGCTGGGGCCGGTGAAGGTTGCCCCGATCACGACCCGGCGGGCCTCGTCGACCAGGAGCTGGCTGGTGCCGCCGATGTTGTTGCCCTGGACGTAGGCGCCGGCCACGCCGCCGGTGGGGGTGGTGACCACCCGCAGGTCGACCCCGGCCCGGCGGGCCTCGGCCTCGGTGGGGCCGACGGCGCAGACCTGGTGGTCGGTGAAGGCGACCCGGGGGATGACGCCGTGGTCGGCCAGGTCCTCGACCTCGCGGCCGAGGATGACGTCGCCGGCCAGGCGGCCCTGGTACTTGCCCATGTGGGTGAGGGGGGCGAGGCCGTTGCAGTCCCCGACCGCGAACAGCCATCCGCCCCCGACCCCCTCGACCCGCAGCCGGCGGTCGACCCGCGCCGGGGCGCCAGGCTCCAGCCCGACCGTGTCCAGCCCGATGTCGCCGGTGCGGGGCCGCCGCCCGGCCGCCACCAGCAGCTGGTCGGCGACCACCTCCTCGCCGCCGCCCGACCCGGCCCCATCGCCCAGCGTCACCGTCACCGCCCCGCCCGGCTCCTCCCGGCGGACGGCGGCGACCTTCGTGTGCGTCCGCACCGCGATCCCCTCGGCCTCGAACGCGGCCCGCACCTGGTCCCCCGC
>DATABK010000808.1:0-3430 GCA_036259695.1 Actinomycetes bacterium
GACCGTCGCGGCGCAGCCGGGGCGCGGCCAGCTCCTCCGCCCGGGCCACCACCTCGGGGAGCCGGGCCGGTGGGATGGCCGCGGTCAGCTGCCCGCCGAACATGGCCAGCCAATCGGCCAGGGCGCCGTCGCCGCCGGCCAGCCGGGTCGGCCGCGGGAAGTGCTCCATGCGGGCCACCCGGAAGCCGCCCGCCTCCAGCAGGGTGGCGTACCGGCCGGGGGTCGGGAAGTACCAGGGGCAGGCCGGCGCGGGCAGGCCGGCCTCGGTCATGGCCGCCCCCAGGGCCGCCAGGATGGTGCCGATGTTGCCGGCCCCGCCGAGCTCGGCCACGAACCGCCCGCCGGGAGCCACGGCGGCCCGGACCCGGCCGATGACCTCGGCCGGCCGGGGCATCCAGTGCAGGGCGGCGTTGGAGAACACGGCGTCGACCGGCTCGGGCACGGTGAAGGCGTGCCCGTCGGCCAGCAGCACCCGGTCATGGCCGAGCCGGCGCCGGGCGGCGGCGACCATGGCCGGGTCGCTGTCCAGGGCCAGCACCCGGGCCCCGCGGGCCTGGATCTCGGCCGCCAGCTCGCCGGTGCCGCAGCCCAGGTCGAGCACGACCTCCCCGGGCCGGGGGTCGAGCAGGTCCAGCAGGTCGCCGGCCAGGCCGGAGACGAAGCCGAACTGCCGCTGGTAGCGGTCGGCGTCCCATCCGCCGGTCACCGCGCCGGTCCTAGCCGATGCCGAGGTCGGTGGCGATCTCCCGCCACCGGGCGGCGAACGCCTCCTCGGAGAAGGTCCCGGCCCGTTCGGTGGCGCTGGCCGCCAGGCGGGCCCGGAGCTGCTCGTCGCCGGCGACCATGCGGGTCAGGGCCTCCAGCTCGGCCAGGGTCGTCCAGCGGTACCCGTCGGTGCCGTGGCGGACGATCTCGCGCTGGCCGGCCTTGTCGATCACCACCGGGACGCAGCCGGCGGCCATCGCCTCGACCGTGGTGATGCCGAAGTGCTCGAACACCCAGGGGGCGGCCTCCTCGTCCTCGCCCAGACCGGTCGCCACCCAGAAGATCGAGCTGGTGGCGAACAGGTCCTCGACCAGGGCCCGGGGGGCGTTGGCGTGGATGTGGACGGGCAGGCCGGCGGCGGCCCGCTGGACCTCGGCCAGGTAGCGCCGGTGGGCCGGCTCGCAGCCCCCGACCAGGTGCAGCTCCCAGCCCTCGAGCCCGCCCCCGCGGACCATCTGGCCGAACGCCCGGACCTGCTCGAGCTGCTTCTTGGAGTGGCCGAACCCGGGGGCGATGAAGCGGCCGACACTCAGGATCCGCCTGGCCTTGGTGCCGGGGTGCAGGTCCCTGGTCCGGATGGGCGGGAACAGCACCTCCGAGTCGACCCCCCAGAGCCGCCGGATCCAGGTCCGGGTGTACTCCGAGTTGGCCAGCACGCGCTCGTAGTGGCCGAGGAACTCGAGGTCGCTGGGGTCGCGGAGCAGCCACGGGAACCGCTCGCCGGCCCAGCGCCGCGGCTCCCAGGTGGCGTCGGCCATGTGCAGCCGGCTCACCGCCACCCCGAGGCTGCGCTCGTCGCCGCCTCCGGGGACGAAGGTGTCGCTGTCGAAGACGATCTCGCGGTCGTGGTCGGCCGGGGGCAGGTCGAGGGCGTGGCGGCGGAAGCCGGCCGGGGAGGCCTGGAGGCGGGCCAGCTCGGTCCCGCCCTCGTGGGTGATGACCACCTCGGCCGGGCCGGGGGCGCCGGGGCGGCCCAGGTCGAACACCACCCGCTTGGCCGGCCCGCCGGCCAGCTGGAGCCCGGCCCGGCCGCTGGTCCATACCCACGTCCGGCGCCGGCCGCCCTCGGGCGGGAACCAGCCAAGGCCCCATTAGACCACCCCAGGCCGGGCCTGGCGGACGTGGCGGCCGAGGAGCCGGACCAGGCGCCGCTGCCAGCCGGCCAGGTCGTGGTCGAAGGGGGTCGGGAAGTAGCAGAGGTACAGGTTGCGAGCGGCCTGGGCCTTGACCCGGCTCATGTAGGAGGCGTTGATGAACAGCTCGTACTCGGCCGAGAGGCGGGCGACCTGGGGCTCCCCCCGCTCGGGGACGATCCGGAGATTGACCTTGCCCAGGTTGAGGCCGAGGTGGTCGGCGAGGATCTCCTTGCCGACGTCCTTGTGGCCGACCAGGTCGACCTCGTGGCCCTCGTCCGCCAGGACCTGGGCGAGCATGCTGCTGTGGCGTTCCCCCCCACCCATCGACTGCAGAAACCGGTTGTACACCACCACCTTCAAGACGAAATAGCTCCCTGGTTCTCGGGGCCCGGGGTCAGCCCCGGGCGACGACGTAGGTCTCGTTGCTCTGGTACAGCCCCCACACCAGCTTGTCGTGAGCCCTGCGGACCTCCCGGAGGGCCTCGGTGGTCTCCTGGAGCCGGCGGGCCAGGACCTTGACCACATGGGCCAGCTCGTACGCCCATTCCGGGTCGTGGTGGTGCTCGGTGACCCGGCCCTTGCGGTCGCGATGGTCGAGGCTGGCCCCGAGCTTCCCCATGGCCCGCTCGACCAGGTCGTCAAGGGGCGGGTGGACGACCGGCTCGGGTCCAAGGTACTCCGGCGGCGGGCCGGGGTGGTTGGCCGGGTTGGTGCCGGTGGTCTCGACCTCCAGGCCGGCCTGGCGGCAGAGGAACGCGAGCAGGGGCAGGTCGTAGAAGCGGACGTGGGTCGGGTCTCGCCAGAAGTCGTGGCTGAGGACCGCATAGCAGGCCGGGTTGGGGGTCACGGCCACGAACCGGCCGCCGGGGGCAAGCACCCGCCGGACCCCGGCAAGCAGCTCGCGGACCTGGTCGGGGGTAAGGTGCTCGATGAAGTGGGCGCAGAATACCCCCTGGTAGGGTCCGGGGGCTGGCTCGCCGTCGAGGATGGCGATGGCGTCGCCGTGGACCACGTCCAGGCCCTTGGCCCGGGCCGCCTCGACCATCCCTTCGTCCGAGTCGACCCCCTCGGCCTTGATGCCCTTCTCGTCCAGCAGGCCGAGAAACTCGCCACGGCCGCAGCCCAGTTCCAGGACCGGGCTCTTGTCCTCGAACATGGGCACGTAGTGGCGCAGGACCTCGCGCGTGTGCTCGGGATCGAACTCCATGTACGAGTAGTAGTTGCTCTCCAACCGGGTCACGCGCGCCGACCTCCGCTGAGCCTGGGCGTCTCGGACGACGCCTGCGCTGGGCACTCTACGACGCCGGCTCACGACCCGGCCACGACCTGGCAACGAGCCGGCAGCGGGGATCTATGCTGTGCGGCGGGAGACCACGAGGAGGTTCGAGCGATGAGCGGCTGGTCCGACGAGGGTGCGGGCGACCGGCGCGCACGGGCCGACGCCCACCGGGATGGGATGCGCGCGGGCCGCACGGCCTCGACCTCGGCCGGAGGTCCGGCCTCGGTCGGGGCCGGCACGGCGGGCCAGC
>DATABK010000809.1:0-22650 GCA_036259695.1 Actinomycetes bacterium
CCCGACCCCAACGTGGCCACCGTCAACCAGCTGGTCGGCCAGATTATGGCCGACCGCGACATCACCCAGGTCAGGCACGTCACCGACCGCACCGGCGTCGGCACCCGCCGCCTCCAGCGCCTGTTCGCCACCTACACCGGCGTCACCCCCAAGTGGGTCATCCAGCGCTCCCGCCTCCACGAGGCCGTCGAACGCCTCGACCAGGGCGACCACGTCGACCTCGGCTTCCTCGCCCGTGAGCTCGGCTACTTCGACCAGGCCCACTTCACCCGCGACTTCCGCGCCACCGTCGGCCACCCCCCGACCGCCTACACCAGATCCGCCGGGGGCGAGGGCTGAGTGCTGGTAGCACGGTGGTATCATTCGAGCCATGGCCATGACGCTGCGGCTCACCGACGAGGAGACCGCCCTGCTGCGCCAGCAGGCGGAGCGGGAGGGCCGCTCCATGCACGAGGTGGTGCGGCTCGCCATCCAGGAGCGGATCACCCGCCAGGACCACAACGAGCGGGTGCGGCGCGCCGCCCATCGCGTGGCCACCGAGCACCGGGAGATCCTCGAGCGGCTGAAGGAAGCCTGACCTCCCGGTGGAGCACCTGACCGTCGAGGATCTCCTCCTCATCGCGGACACGATCGGCGCGGCGGCCGTCAGGGACGTCGGCCTCCTCGACGCGGCGGCCCACCGTCCACAGGCCACCGCCTTTGGCGAGGAGGCCTACCCGACGCTTCACCACAAGGCGGCCGCGCTGCTCGACGCGGTCGTCCGCCATCACGCCCTGGTGGACGGCAACAAGCGCCTCGGCTGGGCGGCGGCGGTCGTCTTCTACGACCTCAACGGCTTTGACCTCGACCCGCCCGGCGTGGAGGAGGCGGTCGAGCTGGTGGTCGCCGTGGCCGCCGGGCACCTGGCGCTGGAGAAGCTCGCCGAGCAGCTGGCGAGCTGGGCGGTCAGTCGATGAGCCCGAAGTGGCCCAGGGCGTCGGTGAGGAGGAAGAATCCGACCAGGCCGAGGAGCCAGAGGAGGCCCTCCCGGGCGGCGCCGCCGAGGCGGGTGCGGAGGCGTTCGAGGAGGCTGGTGGCGCGGTCGCCGAGGGCGATGTGGGTGGCCAGCAGGGCCAGCGGGGGAAGCACGAAGATCACGTTGTAGGTGACCAGCAGGGGCAGCCAGTCGCCGACGGGCAGGTCGGCGCGGGTGATGGCGCCGACCGCGCCCAGGTAGGGCAGGGCGGTCGGCAGCTCGAGGAAGGTGACCGCGGCGCCGAGCAGGAACACCGCCGCCGGGCGCCGGACCGCCGGCAGCTTCCGGGAGGTCGCCGGGTCGTGCCGGCGGGCTCGGCCAGGGGCGAGCACGGCGTAGGCCAGCATGGCCGCCCCGAGGACGCCCTGGGCCAGGTAGGCGGCGTCGCTCTCGACCACCGCCTGGGGCGTGAGCCCGAGGCCGAGGGTCAGGGCCAGGCCGATGGCGAAGTAGGTGACCAGCACCGCGGCCACGTACACGGCGACCAGGGGCCGGGCGGGCCGACCCCGGAGCAGGAGCACGACCGTGGCCAGCAGGGCCGACGGGTTGATGCTGTCGACCACTGCCAGGCCGACGATCGCGGGTAGCAGCTCCATCGGGCGTTACCGCCGGCCCGCCCGCCAGGCGGCGGTGACGGCCGCCGCGACCAGCGCCATCGAGCCGACGCCGAGCACGACCTCGAGCCAGGTCGCCAGGTCCTCGGGCTGCAGCCACTGGATGCGCAGCTGGTTGGTGACGACGAGGGCGATGACATAGACCCACCACGGCGCCCACCGGGCAGGCCGGTGCTCGCGTGCTTCCATCGTGCCGCCCCTCTCGATCTAACACAGTTGTGCGACAACCACATAGTAGCACAACTGTGCTATAAAAGCACCATGCCAAGGATCGTCGATCCGGAGCGGCGCCGAGCCGAGCTGGCCGAGGCCGTGTGGACGGTGATCCGCCGCGACGGGCTCCAGCGGGCCTCGGTCCGCAACGTCGCCCGCGAGGCCGGCCTGTCCATGGGCTCGCTGCGCCACTACTTCGCCACCCAGGCCGAGCTGCTCTGCTTCGCCATGCAGCTGGTGGGGGAGCGAGCCAGGGCCCGCGTCCGGGCCATCGAGCCGGCGGACGACCCCCGGGAGACGGCCGAGCGGCTCCTCCAGGAGCTGGTCCCCCTGGACGAGGAGCGACGGGCCGAGGCCGAGGTCTGGCTCGCCTTCACCGGCCATGCCCTGGTCGACCCGGACCAGCGGGCGATCCACCAGCGCATCCACGACGAGCTCAACGGCGCCTGCGCCACCGCGGTG
Source organism: Actinomycetes bacterium (assembly GCA_036259695.1). Lineage (GTDB taxonomy): Bacteria > Actinomycetota > CALGFH01 > CALGFH01 > CALGFH01 > CALGFH01. The sequence goes on from DATABK010000809.1 coordinate 2,305, forward strand.
GCTCTGCTGGCCGACGCCGGCCTGGTCCCCGGCAACCTCGACGTCGCCCTGGAGGCGGCCCGCCTCCACGCCATCCTCGACGGCCTGGCCGTCCACGCCGTCATGCGCCCCGAACGGGTCCCCCCCTCACGGATCACCGCCGTGATCGCCCACCACCTCGACACCCTCCAGGCGAGCCCGACCTCAGGCTGAGTCCTCGAGCAGGTCCCGGGCGCGGAGGAACACGCTGTCCAGCATGGGCTCGGTGAGCCGGCCGGTGCTCGTGTTCTGCTGGCTGACGTGGTAGGAGCCGAGCAGGACCCGGCCGTGGGGGAGTGGGGTCTCGGCGCCGTGGCCGAAGCGGGGCTTGGGGCGGACGGGGCCGAGGTGGCGCAGGGCCTGGTCCCAGGCGAAGGCGCCGAGGGCCACGACCACCCGGAGGTCGAGCAGGGCCAGCTCGCCGGCCAGCCAGGAGGCGCAGGCGTCGCGCTCGGCGGGGAGCGGCTTGTTGTCGGGCGGGGCGCACTTGACCGGGGCGGTGATGTAGCAGGCGGTCAGGGCCAGGCCGTCGTCGCGGGCGACGGAGGTCGGCTGGTTGGCGAAGCCGGTGCGGTGGAGGCTGGCGAACAGCCAGTCGCCGGAGCGGTCGCCGGTGAAGATCCGGCCGGTGCGGTTGCCGCCGTGGGCGGCCGGGGCCAGGCCGAGGATGAGCAGCCCGCCCGCCGGGTCGCCGAACCCGGGGACGGGCCGGCCCCAGTACACCTGGTCGCGGAAGGCGGCCCGCTTCTCCCTGGCCACCTGCTCACGCCAGGCGACCAGCCGAGGGCAGCGCCGGCACTGCACCACCTCGCGGTTGAGCTGCTGGAGATCGGACATGGCGGAAGTATGCCGGGGCGTGTCCAGGGTTGGGCCGGCTCCCGGCGGCGCCGGGTCGCCTCGGCGGCCAGCTGGGTCCGCGAGGACATGCCCAGCTTGGAGAAGACGTGGGCGACATGGGTCTGCACCGAGGGCGTCGACCAGGACCCCGAACGGGCGGGCCCGCTCCAGCTCCTGAGCCCGCCCGGTCACGGCTGGAGCCCGCGGGCCCGGCGCCAGCGTGGCCATACGTCCACGCTACCGGCGCCCCCCGGGGCGGCTCGGCCAGCGGATACGGTGCTCGGCCGGCCGGCGCCGTAGCATCGGGGCCATGGGCGGGAGAGAGCAGGCCGACCTGGCCGCGCTGCTGCGAGCGCGGCTGGCCGCCGCCGGCCTCGACCCGCCGCCCGACACCACCCAGCTCGAACGCGACCTCGCCCTCCACCTGGAGCGGGTCGCCGCCCTGACCGCCGCCGCCGACCTCCACCCGTCGGACCCGCCCCTCCCCGACCCCACGCGGTGGGCCGGGGCTGTGGACAACCACCGCCACGCTTCCGGCCGCTGGGCTACCCTCCCGGAAGGGGCCCCAACTGCGGCGGGTGAGGTTCCGGCGCGCCCCGCTGAGGGGCTGGCGGAGCAGGCCCGGACCGTCCGCGAGGGCGAGGTCAGCAGCGTCGAGCTGGTCGAGCGGGCCCTGGAGCGGATCGCGACGCTGGACCCTCAGGTCGGGGCGTTCGTGGTCGTGCTGGCCGACCAGGCGCTGGCCGAGGCGGCGGAGCGGGACGCGGAGCGCCAGGGCGGGCGAGCGGTCGGGGTGCTGCACGGGGTGCCGGTGGCGGTCAAGGACCTCATCGACATGGAGGGGCTGGTCACCGGGGCCGGGTCGGTCAAGCTGGCCGGGAACCGGGCGGCCCGGGATGCCGAGGTGGTGGCGCGGCTGCGGGCGGCCGGGGCGGTGGTGGTGGGGAAGACCCGGACCCATGAGTTCGCCTACGGGGTGACCACGCCGGGGACGGTCAATCCCTGGGACGCGGAGCGCATCGCCGGAGGGTCGAGCGGCGGGTCGGCGGCCGCGGTGGCGGCCGGGATGGTCGCCGGGGCGCTGGGGAGCGACACGGCGGGGTCGATCCGGATCCCGTCATCCTGCTGTGGGGTGGTGGGCCTCAAGCCGACCTGGGGCCGGGTCCCGGCCACCGGGGTGTGGCCCCTGTCCTGGTCCTGCGACCACGTCGGCCCGATCGCCGGCAGCGTCGCCGACGTGGCCCTCCTCGACCAGATCCTCGCCGTTGGCCTGGAACAACCCGACCCTCCGGCCCGGCCGAGGATCGGGCGCCTCGTCGGTCACGACCTCGACCCGGTCGATCCGCAGGTCACCGGGGTGGTGGACGAGCTGTGCCGGCGGTTGGAGGCGGCCGGGGCGGTCGTCGACGAGGTGACCCTGCCGCTCGCGGCGGCCCGAGGGGCGGTGGGGACGATCGTGCTTGCCGAGGCCGCGCAGGCCCATGCCCGGCTGGTGCGCGAGACCGGCGAGGACGGCTACAGCCGGGCCATGCTGGCCATGATCCGGATCGGCGGCAGCGCCCTGGCCGGTGAGTACCTGACCGGGCTGCGGTACCGGGGCCGGTTCGCGGCCGAGGTCGAGGGGCTGCTGGCCGGCCGCGACGCCCTGCTCCTGCCCACCCTGCCCTGTGTGGCCCCGCTGGCCAGCGAGCGGACGGTGACCATCGCCGGGACCAGGGTGGGCGTCCAGGCGGCCCTGACCCGGCTGCCCGGCGTGTTCAACTGCTCCGGCAGCCCCGTCCTGTCCCTGCCGGCCGGGCTCGTGGACGGCCTCCCGGTCGGGATCTCGCTGGTGGGGCGGATCGGTGGCGACCGCGATCTCCTCTCGCTCGGCGCCTGGGTCGAGCAGCTGGCCCCGGCCATCGGGAGGCCGGCCATCCACGCGTAACTGCCCGTCTCCGGGCCGGTCTGGTTGAATGCACAGGGAGTTGCCGGGGGCGGGAGGCCACGTGAGCGAGCGGGAGCAGAGCCAGCCGGCTCGCGCCGATTCCGCCCGAAGGCGTGGCAGCGTCCCCACCTACTCCTGGGCCAGGACCCCGCCGGCCCGCCTGGTCCGCAGCGGCATCCAGTACGGGGCGCTGGTCCCGCTGCTCAAGTTCATCTCGCCGTTCACCGTGATCGGCAGGCGCAACCTGAGCAAGCTCAACGGCCCGGCGGTGTTCGTGGCCAACCACCAGAGCCACTTCGACGCCCCCGTCTGCCTGGCCGCGCTGGGCGGCCGGGTCCGGCGGCGGCTGGTCGTGGCCGCGGCCGCCGACTACTTCTACAGCTCGGCGGTGAAGGGCGCGGCCGCCTCCCTGGCCCTCGGCACCGTGCCCTTCGTGCGCTCCGGCGGGTCCAGCCGCGAGTCCCTCCAGTTCCTCAAAGAGCTGGCCGGCAAGGGCTGGTCGGTGCTCATCTTCCCCTCGGGGACCCGCGGCACCGGCGCCTCCGGGTTCAAGAAGGGCTTCGCCTACCTGGCCATCGACGCCCAGATCCCGGTCGTCCCCATGTACCTGCACGGGCTCGACCAGGTCATGCCCAAGGGCTCCTTCGTGCCCCTGCCCGGCGGGGTGGTCATCGGCATCGGCCCGCCCATCCCCCCCGGCGACGACTACAACGCGCTGGTCGCCAAGGCCGAGGCCGGCGTGGCCCAGGTGCGCACGGTGGTCAAGGGCTGGGAAGGGGCATAGGGCGGCCGGTGCCCCGGAACCCCTTCGCCGACCCCCTCTTCGTCCCCGTGTTCCTGCGGGTAATGGCGCTGATCGTGGTCGGCCTGGCCGCCGTCGTGCTGTCCCAGCGGCGCTCCCTCGTCGTGTGGCGCCGCTCGACCCTGTTCCTGCGGGCCCGCACCTGGTTCGCGATCGGGCCGCTGTTCGTCGTGGCCGTGTTCACCGGCGGGTTCGTGGCCTTCCTGCTGGCCACCTTCGTGGTCGTGCAGGGCTGCTCGGAGTTCGCCCGCATCGCCGGCATCCAGCGCCGCTACGCCTACCTGCTCATCCTCTGGGGCGTGCTCGGCCTGCTGGTGGCCGCCCTGGCCAGGGACTTCTTCGACTTCCTGCCGTTCGGCTTCTTCATCGCCCTCACCCTGGTGCCGATCCTGTCCGGCCAGATCACCGACGCCCACCGCCAGGTCGCCGACACCCTGGTCGGGTACGTGTTCGTGGCCCTGCCCATGGCCTACATCGTCCTGGTCAAGTCGGCCGAGCCCTGGGGGCTGAACTTCCTGCTGCTCGTGACCGTCTCGGTGGCCCTGTCCGACATCGCCGCCTACGCCGCCGGGTCGGCGCTGCGGGGCCGCAAGCTGATGCCGCGGGTCGACCCGACCAAGACCTGGGGCGGGGTGCTGGGCAACCTGGTCGGGGCGGCGGTCGGGGTCGGCTGGCTGTGGGTGGCCGTGCCGGCCGAGTGGTCGGTGGCCGCCGTGGTCGTGCTGGTGCTGGTGATCGCCGCCGGCAGCGTCTGGGCCGATCTCACCGGCAGCTTCATCCAGCGGGCCTTCCGGACCGAGGTCCGCAGCACCGTCATCCTCGGCTACGGCGGGGTCCTGAACCGGGTCGACTCCCTGCTGATGGCCTTCCCGCTCTCCTACTTCGCCCTCCTCCTGGTGGACAAGCTGCTGGCATGACCCGGCTGCTGACCTTCGGCCACGGGACGGCCACGGCCGACGAGCTGGTGGCCCTGCTGGAGGGGGCCGGAGCCGAGCGGCTGGTCGACGTGCGGACCGCCCCCGGCAGCCGCCGCCACCCGCACGTCCGCCGCGAGGCCATGGCCGGCTGGCTGGGCGAGGCCGGGGTCGGCTACCGCTGGGAGCCGGAGCTGGGCGGGTTCCGGCGGCCCGACCCCGGCTCGGTCAACACCGCCCTGCGCCATCCCGCCTTCCGCGGCTACGCCGACTACATGCGCACGCCGCCGTTCTGGGTCGCCCTTGAGCGGCTGCTGGCCGAGGCGGCGGCCGCTCCGACGACGGCCATGTGCTCCGAGACGCTCTGGTGGCGCTGCCACCGCCGGCTGCTGGCCGACGCGGCCGTGCTCGTCCGCGGGGCCGAGGTCCTGCACCTCGACCACCGGGGCCGGCTGGAGCCCCACCGCCCGACCGACGGCGTCCGCCGCGACGGCGACCTGCTCGTCTACGACCTCGGGTCGACCCCGCCGCTCCCGGAAGGCTCGGAGGACTGAGCCCCTGAGCCGGGCTGGGCCAGGGCATGCATGCCGAACAGCAGGCCGTAGGGCCGGCCCCCGGGATCGGGCGGGCGGGCGGCGAAGTCGTCGAACACCTCCCGGAGCCGGTCCTGGAGCTCCTTGAGCGAGGTGTCGTCGAGGGTCAGGGCCAGCCGGGTGAAGTCGCGGGCCGCGCCCGGCCCGGCCTCGGCCAGCTCGGCCAGGAACGCGTCCAGCATCGCCTGGGAGGCGCTGGTCTCGACCTCCTGGTCGGCGTCCAGGCTGAGCGTCCACGACTTGCCGGTCGCCCGGTACGGCTTCTCGAGCGCCCCCTTGTCGCCCTGGCGGACCTCCTCGGGAACCAGGAAGCCGGTGCTGACCAGGGTGCGGACGTGGTGCAGGACGGTGCCCGGGTCGCGGTCCAGCCGCTCGGCCAGCTGCTTGTTGGTCAGCGCCTGGTCGAGGGTGAGCCGCAGGATGCGCAGCCGCAGGGGATTGGCCAGGGCCTTGGCCTCTTCCACGGTGGCCGGTCGACGGTTCATGGGCTTCATTCTATCGATTGACTATTCCAAATCAACGGCGTACGGTCGCTACCGATGAGCCTGGGACGGAACTTCCACAAGGCGCTGGCCGCCTCCGGCTTCGCCAACCTGGCCGACGGGGTCCTCTGGGTCGCCCTGCCCCTGCTGGCCGTGCAGCTCACCCGGTCGCCGCTGCTGATCGCCGGGGTCACGGTGGCCGCCCGGCTCCCCTGGCTCCTGGCCCCGGTGGCCGGCGCCTTCGCCGACCGCCTGGACCGGCGCCAGTCGATGGTGCGGGTCAACCTGGTCCGCACCGTGCTCCTGGGGGGCCTGGCCCTGGCCGTCGCGGCCGACGTGGCCACCCTGGCCATGCTCTACGCCGTGGCCGTGCTGCTGGGCGTGGCCGAGACCCTGTTCGACACCTCGGCCCAGTCGCTCTTGCCGGCGCTGGTCCCCCGCGACGACCTGACCCGGGCCAACAGCCGGCTGTACGCGGTCGAGCTGGTGGCCAACACCTTCATCGGACCGCCCCTGGGCGGCCTGCTGGCCGCCGCCGGCCTGGCCGTCGCCTTCGGCGTGCAGGCGGCCGCCTACCTGGTCGGGGCCGGCTGCCTGGCCCTGATCGTCGGCAGCTTCCGGGCGGCCGGGGCCGGGCCGGCGGGCTCGACCCGGCTCCGGGACGAGATCGCCGAGGGCGCCGGCTTCGTCTGGCGCCACCCGGTGCTGCGGCCGCTGGCCATCATGCTCGGGATCGAGAACATGGCCTACGCCGCCGCCTTCGCGGTGTTCGTCCTGTACGCCGTCGCCCCGGGCCCGATGGGCCTGTCCGAGGCCGGCTACGGGATCCTGACGGCCACCCTGGGGGTCGGGTCGCTGCTCGGCACCTGGCTGGCCGTCCCGGCCGAGCGCCGCCTGGGGCGGGTCCGCACCCTGGTGGTCAGCGTCTTCCTCACCGGCGGCAGCCTGGTCGTGCCCGCCCTCACCGCCAACGCCGTGCTCGTGGGGGCCTCGTTCGTGGTCAGCGGCGTCGCCATCGTGCTCTGGAACGTGGTCACCGTCTCCCTGCGCCAGCGGATCACCCCGGACCGGCTGCTCGGGCGGATGAACGCCGCCTACCGGCTGGTCGGCTGGGGGACGATGCCGGTCGGGGCCGCCCTCGGCGGGTTCCTGGCCGAGGCCCTGGGGCTGCGGCCCACCTTCGTGGTCGCGGCCGTGCTCACGGTCACCGTGCTGGCCGGGTTCCGCCTCGTCACCGAGGAGGCCATCGCGGAGGCCGAGGCGCCCGCGGCGCCCACCGGGTAGGGTGGCCGCCGTTGACACCACCGAGCTCGGGGTCGACACCGGCGGCCGGCACGTGCTCGACCTGACCGACCGGGCGGCCGCCTTCGCCGCCGAGGCCGGCGGGGACGGCCTGCTCCAGGTGTTCGTGCCCCACGCCACGGCCGGGCTGGCCGTGATGGAGACCGGGTCGGGGTCCGAGGAGGACCTCGAGGAGGTGCTGGCCCGGCTGCTGCCCCGCGACGACCGCTGGGCCCACCGCCACGGCAGCCGGGGCCACGGCGCCGACCACCTGCTCCCGGTGTTCGCCGGCCCCTCGCTGACCGTCCCGGTCCAGGCCGGCCGCCTCCTGCTCGGCACCTGGCAGCGGATATGCCTGGTGGATTTCAACGACGACAACCCGCGCCGCCGGATCCGCCTGAGCTTCCTCCACGGCTGAGGCTCTCGATCGTCTCGATTTGGTCACAGGTCCTGAAATCGCGGGAGCTTCTCACGGAGCGCGTTCTAGGATGCGCCCCGCGTCACAACGGTCCCACTTCCCCGCACGCAAAGGACCACCATCATGAGCGCCATCGCGCCCTTCGCCGCGTCGTCGTTCGCTCCCGAGGAGCGCCCCCAGCAGCTCTCGGCCAAGGAGGCCCGCCGCACCGGCCGGCACGAGCCGATCCGGTCCTCGACCTCCCGGATCGCCACCCGCGGGGCCGGGCTCGGGGTCACCATGGCCGCCGGGGTGGCCGCCGGCATCAACTACCTGGAGCATGACCTGCAGCTGTCGCTGCTGGCCGGCGGCCAGGTGGGCACGGTCGCGGCCGGCATGGCCTTCGTCGGCGCCTGGACCGAGCGCCGGCGCATGACCCGGATCGCCCGGGCCGCGTCCGGCCTGGCCGTCCAGCTCACCGCCGACGGCACCCCCGCCGACGAGGCCGCGGCCAAGCTGCTGGCCCTCCGGGGCGCCGACCAGGTCGCCCTCGAGCAGGCCGCCCGCGACACCGCCGGCAACCCCGAGACCGGCCGCGCCCTGGGCCTCCTGGGCCGGGTGGCCGTGCTCCGCGCCCTCCTGTAGCCCCAGTAGAATCCCGGCATGCCCGCCGTGCTGGTCACTCGCGGGGTGCCGGAGCCGGTCCGCGAGCACCTGGCCGGGCGCTGTCGGCTGGAGGTCTGGGACGGCGAGGGGGTCATGCCCCGGGCCGAGCTGCTGGACCGGGTCGAGGGCAAGGCCGGGCTCCTGTCCATGCTGACCGACCGGGTCGACGCCGAGCTGCTGGACCGGGCCGGACCCGGGCTGCGGGTGGTGGCCAACTACGCCGTCGGCTTCGACAACCTCGACCTGGACGCCTGCACGGCCAGGGGGGTGCTGGCCACCAACACCCCCGACGTGGTCACCGAGGCCACCGCCGACCTGACCTGGGCGCTGCTGCTGGCCGCGGCCCGGCGGGTCGCCGAGGGGGACCGGTTCCTGCGGGCCCGGCGGCCCTGGATCTGGGGGCCGGAGTTCTTCCTCGGGTTCGAGGTCCACGGCAAGACCCTGGGGGTGATCGGCCTCGGCCGGATCGGCCGGGCGGTGGCCAGGCGGGCCGCCGGGTTCGGGATGCCGGTGCTGTACACCGCCCGCCACCGGCTGCCCGAGGCCGAGGAGGCCGCCCTCGGCGTGGCCTGGCGGGAGCTGGACCGGCTGCTGGCCGAGGCCGACTTCGTCTCCGTCCACACGGGCCTGTCGGCGGCCACCCGCCACCTGATCGGGCCCGAGGAGCTGGCCCGCATGAAGCCGACGGCCGTCCTGGTCAACACCGCCCGCGGCCCGATCGTGGACGAGGCCGCCCTGGCCAAGGCCCTGGCCGCCGGCGAGCTGGGCGCGGCCGGGCTGGACGTGTTCGAGCGCGAGCCCGAGGTCCACCCCGGCCTGCTGGAGCTGGACAACGTCACCATCGTCCCGCACCTGGGCACCTCGACCGTGGAGACCCGGGTGGCCATGGGCCTGACCGCCGCCGAGAACCTGCTGGCCGCCCTGGACGGCCGCCGCCCCGCGAACCTGCTCAACCCCGAGGCGCTCGGCTAGGGGCGCAGATGCCGCTGCTCGCCGACCCGGTAGGCCTCGGCCAGCCAGCCGGCCACCTCGTCGTCGACCTCCTCCAGGCGCTCCAGGCGGAACTGGTGGAGGTGGTTGCGGGGCGAGAAGGTCTCGACCCGCCGGAACCGGGGGTGCTCGAGCCGCCGGGCCAGGACCACGTGCCCGTCCACCCAGCGCCGGCGCAGGGTGAAGGCGGCGAAGCTCATCCGCACCTGGAAGGCGACGCGGGTCTTCTCGGCCAGCACGCTGACCGGGCCGTTGCGCTCGGCCAGCTCGACCAGGCGCCGGAAGATGGCCACCACCTCCGGGTCCTTGCCGGCCAGGTGCCGGTCCAGGTCCAGCGGCCCGCAGGCGTGCGGCTGGTTGCGGTTGGCGAACGACCGCCCGCAGCGCGGGCAGGTCCACATCGGTGCCGGGTCCACAGTCGGTAGCATCCATCACATCGACCAGGGAGGAGCGGGAGCGCGATGGCGCAGCTGTGGCAGGGCGAGACCGAGAAGGCGATCCAGAACTTCCCCATCTCCGGCGAGCGGGTGCCGGTCGAGGTGGTGCGGATGCTGGCCCGGATCAAGGCCGAGGCGGCCCGGGTCAACGCCGAGCTCGGCCTCCTGGACGCCGACCGGGCCGAGCGGATCGCGGCCGCCGCCGAGGCGGTCGCGGGCGGGGAGCACGACGACCAGTTCCCGATCGACGTGTTCCAGACCGGGTCCGGCACCAACACCAACACCAACGTCAACGAGGTCGTGTCCACCCTGGCCGGCGAGGGCGTGCACCCCAACGACCACGTCAACATGGGCCAGTCCTCCAACGACACCTTTCCCACGGCCGTCCACCTGGCCGCCCTGGACGCGGCCGCCAACGACCTGCTGCCGGCCCTTGACGCCCTGGCCGGGTCGCTGTCGGCCAAGGCGGCCGAGTTCCGTGACGCCGTCAAGCCCGGCCGGACCCACCTGATGGACGCCGTCCCGGTCACCCTCGGCCAGGAGTTCGCCGGCTACGCCACCCAGATCCGCGAGGGGGCCGACCGGGTCGGCGACGCCCTCCAGCGGGTCCGCAAGCTGCCCCTGGGCGGGACCGCGGTCGGGACCGGCCTCAACGCCCACCCCGAGTTCGCGGCCCGGGTGCGCGACCGGGTCGCCGCCGCCACCGGCCTGGCCCTGTCGCCGCCCGCCCACCCGTTCGAGGCCCAGGGGGCCCGCGACGCCCTCGTCGAGCTGTCCGGGGCTCTCAAGACGGTGGCCGTGAGCTGCACCAAGATCGCCAACGACATCCGCTGGATGGGGTCGGGCCCCCGGGCCGGGCTGGGCGAGCTCTACCTGCCCGAGCTCCTCAAGGGCTCCTCGATCATGCCCGGCAAGGTCAACCCGGTCATGGCCGAGGTCCTCACCCAGGTGTCGGCCCAGGTCATCGGCAACGACGCCGCCATCACCGTCGGCGGCCTCTCGGGCGCCTTCGAGCTGAACGTCTACATCCCCCTGATGGCCCGCAACCTGCTCCAGTCGATCGCCTACCTGGCCGCCGCCTGCCGGAACTTCGCCGCCCGCTGCGTCGACGGCATCACCGCCAACACCGAGCGCGCCCGCTCCCTCGCCGAGTCGACCCTGGTCCTGGTCACCGCCCTCAACCCGATCGTCGGCTACGACGAGGCGGCCGCCATCTCCAAGGAGGCGGCCGCCACCGGCCGCTCCCTCCGCGAGGTCGCCCTCGACCACGGCGTCGCCCCCGACGTCCTGGACAAGGCCCTCGACCTCCGCGCCGTCGCCCGAGGCAACGGCTTCGCCGACTGACCCGGCCCCGGGGCCGCAGCCTCGGGCTGCCCGGCCGGGATGCGCGCTATGGGGACGGGGGAGAAGATTGCCGGCATGGAGATCCTGGTCACCGGGGCCGGTGGGTTCGTCGGCGGGGCCCTCGTGCCCGAGCTGGTGGGGCGGGGCCACGCCGTCCGGGCGGCCACCCGCGACCCCGGCCGGTACCGCGACCCCGACGGGGCCGTGCCCCACCGGTTCGACCTGGACGACGAGGCCAGCCTTGGGCCGGCCCTCGACGGGGTCGAGCTCGCCTACTACCTGGTCCACTCCATGGCCCAGAAGGGCGAGTTCGTCCGCCGCGACCTCCAGCACGCGCGGGCGTTCGGCCGCGCCGCCCGGGCGGCCGGGGTCGACCGGGTGGTCTACCTGTCCGGGCTGGGCGATGACCGCGAGGGGCTCAGCCAGCACCTGGCCAGCCGCCGGGCCGTCGAGGACGTGCTGGCCTCGACCGGACCCGAGCTGACCGTGCTCCGGGCGGCGATGGTGCTCGGCCGGGGCGGGGCCAGCTTCGAGATGCTGGTCCAGCTGGTCCGGCGGCTGCCGGTGATGCTCTGCCCCGCTGGGTGGAGACGGCCAGCCAGCCCATCGCCCTCGGCGACACCGTCGGCTACCTGGCCGACGCCGCCGAGACAGAGGCGACCCGCGGCCAGCGGCTGGAGATCGGCGGGCCGGAGGTGCTCAGCTACCGGGAGATGATGCTCCGGTTCGCCCGCCTGGAGGGCCGGCGGCGCCTGATCGTCAGCGTCCCGCTGTTCACCCCCGGGCTGTCGTCTCACTGGATCGGGCTGGTCACCGACGTCCCGGCCGCCGTGGCCCGGCCTCTGGCCGAGGGCCTGCGCAACCGGGTGGTGGTCAGCAACGAGGCCGCCCGCCGCCTGATGCCCCGCGACCTGGCCACCTTCGAGGAGGCCTGCCGGGCGGCCCTCGGGCCCTAGACCGCGCAGCCCCCGACCGAGACCGGGCGGCGGTTCCCGCCGCTGCGGTCCAGCGCCCGGCGGACCTCGGCGTTGGTCAGGGCGTAGCCCTCGGTCGGGTCGGCCGTGGAGGCGGCGAACACCACCCCCAGCGACCGGCCCCGCAGGTCGACCACCGGCCCGCCGCTGACCCCCTTGCGGATGCGGGCGTGCAGGATGTAGATGTCGCGGCGGGTCTGCTGGTGACGGGAGTAGATGTCGGGCGCCTGGGGCCGGGTCCGGAGCACGACCTCGGCCCCGATGACCTTCTGGGAGCCGCCGCTCGGGTAGCCGATCACCACCGCCCGCTGGCCCCGACGGGCGGCCGCCGTGGCCAGCCGCAGCGGCCGGACCGGCAGGTCGGGGACTGACAGCAGGGCCAGGTCATGGGCCGGGTCGAAGTAGACGACGTCGGCCCCGGAGCGCGCCCCCTTGTTGGTCACCACCTCGTGGCGGCGCGACCCGGCGACCACGTGGGCGTTGGTGATGACCAGGTCGTCGGCGACCGGGAAGCCGCTGCCGAACAGCACCCCGCCGCAGCCCCGGCTCTCGATCTGGAGGGTGGCGTTGGCGGCCCGCAGCACCTCCCGGTTCTCGGCCGCCTCCGGCGGGGGACCCGACACCACCGGCGGGCGCAGGGTGGCGAACGCCTCCGGGAACCCCGAGCGGTCGAGCAGGCCCCGCAGCTGGGCCAGGGCGGCCGGCGGCCGGGGGGCGTAGTTGTCGATCGTCCGCAGGACGCTGGAGGAGTTGACCGCCCTGGAGAACGTCGACAGGGGCACGTTGCTCAGGGTCAGGGCGATGAACCACATGGCCACGGCCGCGACCACCGTTGCCACCACCGCCCCGCCGATGGCGTCGGCCCGGCTCGTCCAGCGCCCGCCGAGCAGCGACCGGACCCGGATGCCGAGGAGGTTGCCAACGGCATGGCAGGCCGCCGCGACCAGGAAGAACACCACCACCGCGGTCAGCAGCCGCCGGACCGAGCTGTCGGCCGAGACGAGCAGGCCGGCCTGGGTGGCCGCCCACGCCCCCAGGGCCAGCCCGGCCAGCAGCCCCAGGTAGCCCAGCAGCACCATCGCGAACCCGCGCCGCCAGCCGCTCAGGGCGGCCAGGGCCAGGATCACGAGCAGGAGGACGTCGATCGGCTGCAGGTCGAAGGGCATCGCTGTTCCAGCCACGGGAGCGGCAAGGGTGACCGTCTCATCCTAATCGGTCGGCGGACCAAGCACCGGGGACTTCACCGGGCCCACGGGCGTGCCGATGCACACGACGTATGGACGTTGATGTCGACACCGAGCTGGCACCGCTCTCGCTGGCCGCGGCCCGGGCGTTGTTCCGGGCCCCCCAGGCCGAGGACGCGTGCTGGGCCGACGTGCACATGCCCGACGGGACGGTCAGGGCCTGCGGACGGCCCGAGGCGACCAGCCTTGGGCTCTGCGCCGAGCACCGGGTGGAGCTGTTCGGGCTCGAGGCCTCCTGACGGCGCCGGGCGGCTAGCGGCAGTCGGCGAGGCCGAGCTCGACCTGCTCGGAGAGCTTGCGCACGGCGATCAGCACCGGGTCCCAGACCGGCGAGAACGGCGGCGCGTACGACAGGTCGAGATTGACCATGTCGTCGACGGCCATGCCGTTCCAGATGGCGGTGGCGAGCACGTCGATGCGCTTGGCCGCCCCCTCCTTGCCGACGATCTGGCCCCCCAGGAGCCGGCCCGAGCGGCGCTCGGCCAGCACCTTGGTCCGGATCGGGGCCGCCCCCGGGAAGTAGCCGGCCCTGGTCGTCGAGTCGACCGCCGTCTGCTCCCACTCCAGGCCGAGCTCCTCAAGCTCGGCCTCGGACAGCCCGGTCCGGGCGACCTCGACGTCGCAGACCTTGGAGACGGCCGTGCCGAGCACGCCCGGGAAGGTGGCGTAGCCGCCGCCGATGTTGATGCCACAGACCCGGCCCTGCTTGTTGGCGATGGTTCCCAGGTGGAAGCTGACCGGCTCGCCGGAGACGAGGTGGCGGGCCTCGGCGCAGTCGCCGGCCGCCCAGACGCCGTCGTGGCCGGTCTGCATGCGCGGGTTGACGTCGATGGCCCCGCTCGGGCCGAGCCGGATGCCGGACGCCTCGGCCAGGCCGACCGCCGGCCTGGTGCCGAGGCCGAGGACGACCAGGTCGGCCTGGAGGGTCCGGCCGGCGGTCCGGACCGCCCGCACCCGCCCGTCGCCCTCGATCGCGGCCACCTCCTCCTCCAGGTACAGCTCGACCCCGATGTCCCGGACCGCCTTGGAGACCAGCTCGCCCATGTCAGGGTCGATCCGGTTCATCACCTGGGGGCCGGCCTCGACCAGGGCGGTGGCGACACCCCGGCTGACCAGGGCCTCGGCCGCCTCCAGGCCGATGTAGCCGCCGCCGACGACCACCGCCCGCTCCGGGCCGGCGTCGATCGCCCGGCGCAGCTCGATGCCGTCCTGGAGGACCGACAGCCCGTACACGCCGGGCAGGTCGATGCCGTCGATCGGCGGGCGCAGGGGCTCGGAGCCGGTGGCCACCACCAGCAGGTCCCAGGCCTCCTCGACCACCCGGTCGCCGTCCAGGTCGCGGACCCGGACCCGGCGGGCCTCCAGGTCGATGGCGTCGACCTCGTGGCCGGTCCGGACCTGGATGTCCTGTTCGGCGAACTCCTCGGGGGTGCGGGCGACCAGGTCGCGCCAGTCCTTGACCGCGCCGCCGGCGTAGTAGGGGAGCCCGCAGGCCGAGTAGGAGACGTGCCGGCCCCGCTCGAAGGCGACAATCTCCAGCTCTTCGGGCTTGCGGCGCTTGCGCGCCTGGGCGGCCGCGCTCATCCCGGCCGCGTCGCCCCCGACCACCACCATGCGCGTGCCCGCCACGGCTCCTCCTCGTTCCCGGCTGCCGAAGGCTAGTCTGCCCTGTCCGAGCGTCGTCGTACCGGGAGGTCGGGCCAGTTGACCAGGATGCTGTTCCACTGCACCCACGGGCAGGACGACCCGGAGCGGGCGATCGTGCCCTTCATCGCCGCCAACGTGGCCGCCGCCTCCGGGCAGGAGACGGTGGTGGTCCTGACCGTCGAGGGCGCCTGGCTGTGCAAGCGCGGCTACGCCGAGACGGTCACGGCCGAGGGCTTCCCCAGCCTGGCTGAGCTGGTGGCCTCCTTTGTGGAGGCCGGCGGCCAGATCTGGGGCTGCAGCGCCTGCACCACCCCCCGCGGCATCACCGAGCCCGACCTGGTCGACGGCGCCCAGATCGTCGGCGCCGCCACCATCGTCGCCGCCATCACCGAAGGCGCGGTCCCGGTCGCCCTGGGGTGAGGGTCTTTTCGAGGGTCAGCTGAGGCCGCGGACGTCGAGTTCCTCGGGCGGGACGGGGGCGCCGCAGCGGGTGCAGCTGGAGCGCATCAGGACCCGGCCGCCGCAGCCGGCGTGGGTGGCCAGGGCCGAGGATGGCTCGCCGCAGTGGCGGGTGCCCCAGGCGGCCAGGCTGGCCAGGACCGGGGCCAGGTCGCGGCCCTTGTCGGTGAGGTCGTAGACGCGGCCGTCGGGCGCCCGCCTGACCACGTCCTCGTCCTCGAGCAGGCGCAGGCGCTCGGCCAGCAGGTTGGAGGGGATGCCGGGCAGGGCCCGCTCCAGCTCGGCCCAGCGCCGCCCGCAGAGCAGCAGCTCCCGGACCACCAGCAGGGTCCACCGGTCCCCGACCACCTCGAGCGATCGGGCCACCGGCCCCGGGAGCGGGTAGAGCTTCGCCACGGCCCGACCGTACCACCGGGGCTGTGGAAAACCGAGCACCCCAGTCCCGGCATCGGCTTGGCTGGGTTTGCTTGACTTTTTGAAGTGATGGCTTGACCCTGCCAGGCATGGACATCTCCCCGGCCACTTCGCTGGACGAGCTGCTGGCCGAGGCCCGCCGGGTCCGCGACCGCCACCACGGGACCAGGGTCACCTACTCGCCCAAGGTGTTCATCCCGCTGACCATGCTGTGCCGGGACCACTGCGGCTACTGCACCTTCGCCAAGCCGCCGGCCCGGCTCGGGACCGCGGCCTACCTGGACCCCGAGCAGGTGCTGGCCATCGCGCGGGCCGGGGCGGCCGCGGGCTGCTCGGAGGCGCTGTTCACGCTGGGGGAGCGGCCCGAGGAGCGGTACCCGGTGGCCCGGGAGGCCCTGGCCGCCCTCGGGCACGACTCGACGGTCGGGTACCTGGCCGAGAGCTGCCGGCTGGTCCTCGAGGAGACCGGCCTGCTGCCCCACGCCAACGCCGGGGCGCTGCGGGCGGGCGAGCTGGCCAGGCTGCGCCGGGTCAGCGCCAGCCAGGGGATGATGCTGGAGTCGCTGTCGCTGCGGCTGCACAAGCCGGGCGGACCCCACGCCCGCTGCCAGACCAAGCTGCCCACGGCCCGCCTGGCCACCCTGGAGGCGGCCGGCGAGCTGGCCATCCCGTTCACCACCGGGATCCTGGTCGGGATCGGCGAGACCCGGGCCGAGCGGCTGGAGGCCCTGGAGGCCATCGGGGCCGCCCACGGCCGTCACGGGCACGTCCAGGAGGTGATCGTCCAGAACTTCCGCCCCAAGCCGGGCACGGCCATGGCCGGGTCCGCCCCGCCGTCCCTGGAGGACTACCTGTGGACGATCGCGGCCGCCCGGGTCCTGCTCGACCCGGCAATCCACCTCCAGGCCCCGCCCAACCTCACCGAGGACTTCGGGGTCCTGCTGGAGGCCGGGATCGACGACTGGGGCGGGGTCTCGCCGGTCACCGCCGACCACGTCAACCCCGAGGCGCCCTGGCCGGCCCTGGAGCGCCTGCGCCAGGTCACCGAGGCCGCGGGCATGACCCTGGCCCCGCGGCTGACCGTCTACCCCGAGTTCGCCGCCGACCCCGGCCGCTGGCTCGACCCCGACCTCCGGTTCCCGGTCCTCGACCGCTCCGACGCCGAGGCACTGGCCCGCGACGACCGCTGGGCGGCCGGCGACCACGACCCGCCGCCGGTCCTGATCGACCCGGCCCGGTTCCCGAGCGCGACGGCCGTGGGCCTGGTGGGGGAGGTGCTGGCCGGGGTGGCGGCCGGGCAGCAGCCGGGCGAGGAGGAGCTGGCCGCCCTGTTCACGGCCAGGGGGCCGGAGGTCCGGGCGGTGGCCGAGCTCGCCGACGACCTGCGCCGCCAGGCCGTCGGGGACGTGGTCACCTTCGTCCGCAACCGCAACATCAACTACACCAACGTCTGCACCTTCCGCTGCCGCTTCTGCGCCTTCTCCAAGGGGCCGGCCAGCCTCAACCTGCGGGGCGCGCCGTACCTGCTCGGCCTGGACGAGGTGGCCAGGCGGGTGGTCGAGGCCGACGAGCGCGGGGCCACCGAGGTCACCCTCCAGGGCGGCATCCACCCCAGCTTCGACGGCGACTACTACCTGCACGTGGCCGAGGCCGTGCACGAGGCCGTGCCCGGCATGCACATCCACGGCTTCACCGCCCTGGAGGTCCACGAGGGGGCCCGGCGCCTGGGCGAGCCGCTCCGCGACTACCTGCTCCGGCTCAAGGCGGCCGGCCTGGCCAGCCTGCCCGGCACCGCCGCCGAGATCCTGGACGACGAGGTCCGGGCGGTCATCTGCCCCGACAAGGTGACCACCGAGGAGTGGCTGGAGGTCCACCGGGTGGCCCACTCGGTGGGGCTGCGCTCCAACATCACCATCATGTTCGGCCACGTCGAGTCGCCCCGGCACTGGGCCAGGCACCTGGTCCGGACCCGCGACCTCCAGGCCGAGACGGGCGGGTTCACCGAGTTCGTGCCCCTGCCGTTCGTGCACATGGCCGCCCCCATGTACCGCAAGCGCCAGTCCCGGCCCGGGCCGACCTTCCGCGAGACGGTGCTGGTCCACGCCGTGGCCCGGATCGCCTACCGGGGGCTGATCGACAACATCCAGGTGTCCTGGGTCAAGATGGGCGCCGACGGGGTCCGCCAGGCCCTGCAGGCCGGGGTGAACGATCTCGGCGGCACGCTGATGGACGAGAACATCAGCCGCGCCGCCGGGGCCGCCCACGGCCAGCTCATGGAGGAGGCCGAGTTCCGAGCCATCGTCGAGCCCCTCGGCCGCCGCCTGGAGCAGCGCACCACCCTCTACGGCCGCGCCCGCACCGATCCGGCGCCGGTCCCCGGCTGAGCCCTACCTCCGGGCCGCGTAGTCGCCGAGGCCGTGTTCGAGCTGGACGAACGCCTGCTCGGCCAGGGCGCGGACCTCGGCGGGGAGGCCGGTCGGGTCCTGGTCGGCCAGGACCCGATGGCGGACGTGCTCAATGAGGGCGCGGTGGACGCCCATCAGGGCGTTGGCGGCGACCTGGGGGCGGACGTCGCCGCCGGGGGCGCCGGTCTCGGCGGCCAGCAGGGCGGCCAGGGCGTCGGTGGAGGTGGCGATCGCCCGCTGCTCGCGGGCCTGGAGGGCCGGGCTGGCGGCGATCAGCCGGTTGACCGTCCGCAGCCGGCCCAGCGCCTCGGGGTCGCCGGCTTCGAGCTGGCCGAGCAGGCCGCCGCTGTCGAGCAGGAAGCGCCGGAAGGCGGCCAGGGCGGGCTCGCCCTGCGCCCAGGTGGCGACGGCCTCGACCAGCCGGGCCCCGAAGGCCTCGAGCTGGGAGTAGAAGAGGTCCTCCTTGGTGCGGAAGTAGTTGAACACGGTCGCCTCGGCGACCTGGGCCTCGCGGGCGATCTCGGCCACGGTGACCCGGTCGAAGCCGTGCTCGGCGAACAGCCGCCAGGCGGTCTCGGCTAGTTGGGAGGTCCCGATGACAGCAACGAGCGACGTGCGCGAGCTCGTGAACCGCTGGGCCGAGGCCGAGCGGGGCAACGACGCCGAGGCCCTGGATGGGCTGCTGGCCGACGCCCACATCGGGTTCCAGGACCCTGCCGGGGCGCCGGCGGCGTGAGCGGCGGGGAGGTGGCGGGATGCGGGTGAGCATCAGCCTGACCAACTACTCCTGGCCCGGTCCCCGGGGGCTCGGCCCGGAGCTGGCCCGGGTTGCCGGGCAGGCCGACCAGGCCGGGGTGGACACGGTGTGGGTGGCCGACCACCTGCTCCAGGCCGACCCGACCGCCGGGCCGGACGACACCGAGATGCTGGAGGCCTACACCACCCTCGGGTTCCTGGCCGCCCGGACCGAGCGGGCCCGGCTCGGCACCATGGTCACCGGGGTGACCTTCCGGCCGCCGGCCCTGCTGGTCAAGGCGGTCACCACCCTGGACGTGCTGTCGGGCGGGCGGGCCTGGCTCGGGCTCGGCGCCGGCTACCACGGCGAGGAGGCCGAGGCCATGGGCCTGCCGCTGCCGCCGGCGGCCGAGCGGTTCGAGCGGCTGGAGGAGACCCTGGCGATCGCCGCCCGGATGTGGGCCGGCGACGAGACCCCGTTCACCGGCGCCCACTACCGGCTCCAGCGCCCGGCCGGGAGCCCGCGGCCCGTCCAGCGTCCGCACCCGCCGGTCCTGATCGGCGGCGCCGGGGAGCGGCGGACCCTGCGGCTGGTGGCCAGGTACGCCGACGCCTGCAACCTGTTCGACATCCCCGACGGCGGCCGCACCGTCAGGCACAAGCTGGAGGTCCTGGCCCGGCACTGCGCCGACGCCGGCCGCCCCTACGACCAGATCGAGAAGACGCTCAGCACCCGGCTGCACCCCGGGGAATCCAGCGAGGCGTTCGCCGCCCGCTGCACGGCGGCGGCGGGGCTCGGCATCGAGCACGTGGTGGTCATCACCCCGGGCCCGTGGACGGCGGAGGCGCTGGCCACCCTGGGCGCGGCCATCCCCGTCCTGCGGGAGGTTGGCCCATGACCACGCTCAGGGAACTCCCAGCTTCGCCGAAGCTTGCGCCAAGGTCCCGCTGCCAGCATCGCCCGACCGGCTCGACCCCAGCCGCGCCGCTCATCTGGTCGGCACCCTGACGGCCAGCGCCGCCAACGACGACACGGCGAACCAGGGCGCCTTCGGCATGGCCTACCCGGGCCAGGGCGGCGCCTACGGGGCGCCGGGCCAGGGCGGCGGGCCCGGCCGGCACGGCGGCCCGCGCGGCGACGCCGACGAGTCCAAGAGCCAGCGGCCCGACGAGGAGCTGCTCACCGGTGACACCGCGGCCAAGGTCCGGGAGGCCGCCCTGGCCAGGTACCCGGGCGCGACCATCCTGCGGGTCGAGAC
The DNA here is from genome assembly GCA_036259695.1 of Actinomycetes bacterium. GTDB lineage: Bacteria > Actinomycetota > CALGFH01 > CALGFH01 > CALGFH01 > CALGFH01. The sequence continues at coordinate 22,130 of DATABK010000809.1, forward strand.
CGACGCCGACGGCGTCTACGAGGCCCACCTGACCACCAGCGACGGCCGGCGCGTCACCGTCGAGGTCGACAGGTCCTTCGAGGTGACCGGCGAGGAGTCCGGCCCCGGGCGGCCCTAGGCGCGCGTACCCTGGCGCCGGCTCGGCGATCCCCGGGAGGTTCCAGGTGCACGACGTCCCCGCCTTCCTGGCCGTCGCGGCCCTGGTGGTCGTCACCCCCGGCGTCGACATGGCGCTGGTCAGCAAGAACGCGCTCCAGCACGGCCGCCGGGTGGCGCTGCTGACGGCGCTCGGCATCAACGCCGGGATCGTCGTCTGGACGGCGGCCGCCGCCCTCGGCGTGGCCGCGCTGATCAGGGCCTCGGCGACCGCCTTCACCGTGCTCAAGCTGGCCGGCGTGGCCTACCTCGTCTTCCTGGGCCTGCAGGCGATCTGGCAGTCCCGGCGCGGCCACCCTGCCCATGACGAGGGCGTACCGGCGCCGGGCTCGCGGCGCCTCGAGCCGCCGTCGGGCTTCCGCCAG
>DATABK010000810.1:0-5846 GCA_036259695.1 Actinomycetes bacterium
GGCGTCTCCCTTCCCCGCTGGCCCACCCTGGGCCGTCGTACCGGTTCGTGCCCGGCGAACAGCCGGCGCGGGATGTGAGCGAGGTGGTACCCGAGTGGCAGTCGACAACCAGGTCATGCTCGTCGGCAACCTGACCGACGACCCCGAGCTGCGCTTCACCCCCAACGGGGCGGCCGTGGCCAACTTCCGCCTGGCCGTCACCCCCCGCGTCCGCGAGGGTGACTCCTGGAAGGACGGGGAGACCTCGTTCTTCCGGATCAACGTCTGGCGCCAGCAGGCCGAGAACGTGGCCGAGACCCTGCAGAAGGGCACCCGCTGCATCGTGGTCGGCCGGCTGCGGACCCGCTCCTGGGAGACCCCTGAGGGCGAGAAGCGCTCCGTCACCGAGGTGGAGGCCGACGAGATCGGCCCCAGCCTCAAGTTCGCCACCGCCAAGGTCGAGCGCTCCAGCCGGGGCGGCTCGGGCGGCGGCGGCGGCGACTGGGCGGGCAGCGCCGCCGGGGCCAGCCGGGGTGGTCAGTTCAACGACGAGCCGCCGTTCTAGAAGACGGCGGGGACCCCGGAAAGGCAGCACCAGCACATGCCCAAGAGCACCTTCCAGCGCAAGCCAAAGCGCAAGTTCTGCCAGTTCTGCGCGGACAAGCAGGACTACATCGACTACAAGGACGTCAACCTGCTGCGCAAGTTCATGAGCGACCGGGGCAAGATCCGCGCCCGCCGGGTCACCGGCAACTGCGCCCAGCATCAGCGCGACGTCGCCGCCGCCGTCAAGAACGCCCGGGAGATGGCCCTGCTCCCGTACTCGATCCGTTAGGAGCCCCTACATGAAGGTCATCCTGAACCAGGAGGTCCGGGGGGTGGGGGCTCCCGGCGACATCGTCGACGTCTCCGACGGGTACGGGCGCAACTACCTGCTGCCCCGCAACCTGGCCCGCCTGGCCACCCCCGGCGCCGTCCGGCAGGCCGAGGGCATCCGGGCACGGCGGGTCGCCCGCGAGATCGCCGACCTCGAGCAGGCCCGCTCCATCGCCGGCCACCTCGAGGCCCTCAAGGTCACGATCCCCGCCAAGGCCGGCAAGGAGGGGCGCCTGTTCGGGTCGATCACGACCCCGCAGGTCGCCGACGCGGTCGAGCGCACCGGCGGCACCTCCATCGACCGGCGCCGCATCCACCTGGACGCCCCCATCAAGTCGCTCGGCACCCACCGCCTCACCATCCGGCTCCACCCCGAGGTCGAGGCGACCGTCAACGTGGAGGTCGTGCCCGGCTAGGCGGGGGATCAGCAAGCAAGGAGAACGGCAATGGCCATCCGCCCCGTCTCCGAGGGCGGCTCGCGGGCCAGCGCTTCCCCAGCCTACGAGCGCGTCCCACCCCACAACGTCGAAGCCGAGGAGTCCGTCCTCGGCTCGATGCTGCTGTCCAAGGACGCCATCGCTGAGGTTCTCGAGCTCCTGCGCGAGGACGACTTCTACCGCCCGGCCCACCGCACGGTGTTCCGCTCGGTCCTGGAGCTGTACGGTCACGGCGACGCCGTCGACGCGGTGACCGTCCAGGAGGAGTTGCGCCGCAACGGCTCCCTGGCCGACATCGGCGGCGCCCCCTTCCTCCACACCCTGGTGGCCAGCGTCCCCACGGCCGCCAACGCCACCTACTACGCCCGCATCGTCAAGGAGGCCGGCGTCCTCCGCCGCCTCATCGACGTCGGCACCCAGATCGTCCAGCTCGGCTTCGAGACCCCCCAGGACACCGAACGGGCCGTCGATCTCGCTGAATCCCTCGTCTACCAGGTCGCCCAAGGCCGAGTCACCGAGGACTACCACTCCCTCCGCGACGTCCTCACCGGCACCCTGGAAGCAATCGAACGCCTCCACGAAGACCACCGGGAGATCACCGGCGTCCCCACCGGCTTCCCCGACCTCGACCGCCTGACCTCGGGCCTCCAGGCGGCGAACCTGATCATCGTGGCGGCGCGGCCGGCAGTGGGGAAATGTCTGGCCTGGGATAGTTCGGTCACCGAGGCCACCACCGGGGCCCGCATGACCATCCGGGAGTTCGTCCGGCGCGGCCGGGCCGGTGAGGACCTGCGTCTGCACACGCTCGGTGACGACTGGCGCCTGCACACCGTGCGGCCGAGCGCCTTCCTCGACAACGGGGTCAAGACGGTGTTCCGGCTCACGACCCGGTCGGGCCGGACCATCCGGGCCACCGCCAACCACCCGTTCCGCACCCTCGACGGCTGGACCCCCTTGGCCGAGCTCGAGCCCGGGGCCCGGATCGCGGTGCCGCGGCGGCTGGAGGTCGCCACGACCAAGTCGCAGGTGCCCGACGCGTTCGTCGCCCTGACCGCCTACCTGCTCGCTGACGGCTCGCTGACCAGCCGTACTCCCCGCCTCACCGCCTGCGACCCGGTCGTCCGAACCGATGCGGCGGCCTGGGCTGAGCGCGCCGGCATCCGCGCCGTCGAGGTCCCCTTCCGCCGCGGCCGGCTCGATACCTGTGCCGACCAGGCGCGCCAGCAGCGCCCGCTCGAGGAGCTCCATCGCCACGCCGCCGCCCTCGGCCTCCGCACCGACCGCGGCCGGCCCAACCCGCTGACCGAGCACCTGACCTCGCTGGGGCTCATGGGGCCCGGGAGCGGCGCCAGGCACATCCCGGCGGCCTACTTCCAGCTGCCTGACCGGCAAGTCCGGCTGTTCCTCTCCCGCCTCTACGCCACCGACGGGTGGGCCAGCATCGTCTCCCACCGGCGGCGCGGCCCGTCCAAGCGGGCATCGGTCAAGGCCGAGATCGGCTACTGCAGCATCAGCGAGGAGCTGGCCCGTGGCGTCCAGCACCTGCTGCTCCGGCTCGGTCTGTGCGCCCTCCTCCGGCCCAAGAAGGTCAGCGACAAGGGCGAGGTTCGCCACGCCTGGCACGTGGTGATGAGCCACACCTACCAGGTCGAGCGGTTCTGCCGCGAGATCGGCATCTTCTCCAAGGAGCGCCAGGTCCAGGCCGTGCTGGACGCGATCGGCGCCCGTGGCGGCCTGGCCGACAGCGACAGCGTTCCCAAGGCGGTCTGGAGGCTCGTCCTGGAGGAGAAGGGCTCACGCTCCTGGGCCGAGGTGAGCGCCCGGTGCGGCCTCCCCCGGAACCACAACTGGCACGTCGGCAAGGAGGACATCGGCCGCGAGCGGCTGCTCCGGCTGGCCAAGGCGCTGGACTCCGAACGGCTGCGGCAGCTGGCCGACTCCGAGGTCCTCTGGGACGAGGTCGTGCGGGTCGAGCCCGACGGGGTCGACCAGGTCTACGACCTGAACGTCGGCGGCACCCACAACTTCGTCGCCGACGACATCGTCGTCCACAACTCGACCCTCGGCCTGGACATCGCCCGGCACGCGGCGGTGAAGGCGGCGGTGCCGACGGTGGTGTTCTCGCTCGAGATGAGCCGGACCGAGCTGGTGCAGCGGCTGATGTGCGCCGAGTGCACGGTCGACATGCAGCGGCTGCGCACGGGGCGGATGGAGGAGTCGGACTGGACCCGGCTGACCAGGTCGCTGGGGAAGCTGGCGGATGCGCCGCTGTTCATCGACGACTCGCCGGGGACGACGATGATGGAGATCAGGGCCAAGTGCCGGCGGCTCAAGCAGCGGCACGGGCTGGGGCTGGTGGTCGTCGACTACCTGCAGCTGATGCAGCCGAGCAAGCGCTTCGAGAACCGCCAGCAGGAGGTGAGCGAGATCTCCCGGTCGCTCAAGCTGCTGGCCAAGGAGCTGGAGGTGCCGGTGATCGCCATCTCCCAGCTGTCGCGGCAGACCGAGGCCCGCTCCGACCGCCGGCCGATGCTGTCGGACCTCCGCGAGTCGGGCGCCCTGGAGCAGGACTCGGACGTGGTCCTGTTCATCTACCGGGACGAGCTCTACGACGCCGAGTCCGCCCGCAAGGGCGAGGCCGACTTCATCCTGGCCAAGCACCGCAACGGCCCCACCGACACCGTCACGGTCACGTTCCAGGGCCAGTACTCCCGGTTCGCGCCGATGGCGGCGCGCAGTCTCTAGCCGCGGTGGATGGCGGCTTGGGTCGAGCGCGGCGCCCGGCACGGTGCGGGCAGCGTTCTTCGGACCGTGGTTAGCGCGCTCGACCGTCAAGGTTGCGGGCTTCCAACACCGCCTGGTCGAGGGCGTCCTCGGCCCAGCGGCCGAAGCTGTCCAGCAGCTCCCGGACGACACCGGCATCGGCCACCGGCCGCCGCCCCTGCTCGGCGGCGCGCCGCGCGGCCTCCCCCCACCGTGGGAACGCCGCACCGACCGCGGCGGCCTGCTCCTCCAGCACCGTCGCCCAGAGGCTGTCGACGTAGACGGTGTCGGGGTAGGCCGGGTTCTTGGTCGAGGTCGAGGCCCACAGCAGCCGTTGGGGCCGGGCGCCGCGGGCGGCCAGGGCCTGCCAGCGGGGGCCGCTGAAGCGGTCCTGGAACAGCCGGTAGGCCAGCTTGGCCTGGGCGACCGCGGCCTTCCCCTGGAGGGCAAGGGCCTCGGAGGTGCCGATGGCGTGCAGGCGCCGGTCGACCTCGGTGTCGACCCGGCTGACAAAGAACGACGCCACGCTGTGCACCCCGGCCAGGTCGCCGGCGTACGCCTCCAGGCCCTCCAGGTAGGCGTCGATGATCTGCTCGTAGCGGTCCAGCCCGAACAGCAGGGTGCCGTTGATGCTCAGGCCCTCGGCGGTGGCCGGGATCTTGACCAGCAGGTTGGGCTCGGCGATGCGCCGGTGCAGCGCCCGGGCGGCGACCACGCTGGCCTGGGTGTCGTGGGCCAGGGCCGGGGCGAGCTCCACCGACACGAACCCGTCGCCCCCGCCGCTGCGGTGGTACAGCGGCCGCAGCACGGCCAGGGCCTGCTCGAGGTCGTCGGTGACCAGCGCCCAGTAGCTGGCCTCGGCGTCGTGGCCCGAGGCGGCCAGGGCGGCCAGCTGCCGATCGTAGTCGGCCGAGCCGCCGATGGCCTTGGCGATGATGGTCGGGTTGGAGGTGACGCCGCGGACGCCCCGGGCGACCAGGCGGCCCAGCCGGCCGCCGGTGAGGTCGCCGCGGGTGAGGTTGTCCAGCCAGGGCTCTGGCCGTGGAGGTCGTGGAGCTGCCGCAGCTTGGTCATCGGAGGCTCATTGCCGCCGGCGCGCCGGACGGGTCGCCGGTCGCCTGGTCCAGGGGGATGTCGGGGTCGGCCAGCCGCTCGGCGTCCACCGGCCGGCCGGCGCGGATCAGGGTCTGGATTGACTCGGTGACGTCCCAGACGCCGGCGTTCATGCCGGCCACGACCCGCCGCTCCTTGAGCCAGAAGGCGACGAAGGCGCGCGTCGCGGGATCGCCGCGGAGCACCACCTGGTCCCAGTTGATGGCCAGCCCCGAGTACTCCATCCCGAGGTCGTACTGGTCGGAGTAGAAGTAGGGCAGCCGCGCGTACGGCGTCTCGATCCCCAGCATGTTCCTGGCCGCGGCCGGGCCCTGGTTGAGCGCGTTGGCCCAGTGCTCGACGCGCAGGTAGGTCTGGTAGCGGGGATGCCAGGCGGCGGCCACGTCACCGGCGGCGTAGATCCCGGCCGCCCCGACGGCTTGCAGCTGCTCGTTGACCAGCACCCCGTTCCGGACCGGCAGGCCGGCCGCCTCCGCCAGGCCGGTTCGCGGAGCGGCGCCGGCGCCGACCAGGACCAGGTCGCCCTCGATGGCATCGCCCCGGTCGGTGACGACGGCCTCGACCCGGGCGTTGCCGCGGAAGCCGGCCACCCGCGTGCCCAGGACGAGCCGCACGCCGTGGTCGGCGTGCAGGGAGCGGTACACGCCGGCGACCTCGGGGCCGAGCACTCGGGCCAGC
>DATABK010000811.1:0-1707 GCA_036259695.1 Actinomycetes bacterium
CTATGAGGTGAGCGGTCATCGGGCCGCTCTCCTCGTGCGAGCAGCCGCGATGCCGGCCGTGTGCCGTGGCCGCCAGACGATCCGGTCCCAATCCGCGGAGACCAACGGCTGAGGGCGCTCGCAATCGACAGAACTGAAGCAGCAGGTGAGGCGCAGCTGGGCCACACCGGGGCCACAGGTGAGCGGCTAACTGCGGACACCCACGGTCCCTTGCGGTCAATATCACTGGTTCTGCAACAGCGACTTCACCCGACCGGACCGCTAGAGCTCGACGCCGTTGATGCCCGCCGGTACCTGCTCAGCAGCTTCAGGAGCCATCCCACATCCGAGCTGTGTGGATGCCGTCCTCATCGGACGTGAGGGTTCCGGGCACCCGATGCCGGGACGCCTCGATGAGGGCAGGAGGATCCCGGCGGTCGCCGCCAGGCCGGGATGGCGGCGCGCCGGGAGCGCCGCGGCCAGCAGGACCGGCAGCAGCACGTGGGCGGCAGGGCGCAGCCGCCGCCAGCTGGCGACCAGGGTGACCACCAGGCCGGCGGCGGCGAGGATGATCAGCACGTTGACTCCGCGAGGTAGGCGGCCAGCGCCGCCACGCTCACCGCGGCAAGCTGGCCATGGCCAGCCGGCCCTGCGCGCGTCCCCTGGGCCGCCGGCTCCCGCCGGCCGAGCACGATGACCAGCGGGTGGAGCTAGGGCCGGGCAGCACGCTGACGGCGCCGGACAGGTCCAGGAGCTCGGCATCCTCGAGCCAGCGCCGCCGCCCGGATGCTTTCGTCGCGCAGCATGGCCACGTGCATGGCGGGGCCGCCGAAGGCGATGGTGCTGAGCCTGAGCATCACCACCAGCACCTCGCCGAGCGGGCGAGGTGGCCGCCGTGGGTCGCCTGGACCGGGTCGGGTCGGGGGCGGGCATGGTCAGCGACCGCCGGGCTGCTGGCGGTTGCTGCGGCGTGGGTGGTGCCCGGCCCGCTGCCCCAGGACAACACCAGGGTCCTGATCCTCACCGGGCGGGCTGGAACAGCTCGACCACGTTGCCGGAGGGGTCCTCCAGCAGGATCTGCGAGCCACCCGGTCCGGTGACGATGTCGTTGCGGAACCTGCAGCCGGCGGCACGGAGCCGCTCGACCTCGCCGCCCAGGTCGGCGACCTGCAGCTGCAGGCGGTTCCAGCCACCAGGGACGGGCCGGGTGCCATCAGGCATGGCACGGCGGCCCGAGCTGGTCGGGCCGCTGAGCAGCAGCCGCACCCCGTCGCGGCTGACGGCGGCGAACGCCGGGCTGGCGTCCCGCTCGAGGGTGAAGCCAAGGTGGGTGGTGTAGAAGGCGATGGCGTCGGCGACGTCGTCGATCATGTAGCGGACGCCGACCGTGGCGGTGGTTTGGGGCATGTGCACCTCCGAGGTGGGGCGCTGGGTCTCATTACGACAGCCGATATCGATATCCCGATGCCTTACGGTGTGCGCCGCTCGTTGTGTGATGTCTCGGGACATCATGCCCACCGGTCCTGGGACAGCGTTCCACGTTCAGGGCTCCGGTTGGGGTTGGCCGTCGCGGCCGCGCCGGCTGAGCACCCGGACCTCGCAGCCGGCCTCCCGCAGCCGCGGGACGACATGCCGCCCGGGGTGCCCGTGCCGCCAGTGACCAGAATGGGTGACGCCATGGCTTCCTCCTGACCAATGGGTCCGAGGCTCATGCTGCGTGCTGGGTTG
>DATABK010000812.1:0-3663 GCA_036259695.1 Actinomycetes bacterium
CGCCCAAGGGGCTGGCGCTGCGGGCCTGCTGGCCGGAGACGACCCGGGGACGCATCCGCTTCGTGGCCCGCGACGACGACATCGACTACACCATCCTCGGGCTGCACATCCTGGAAACCCACGGCTTCGGCTTCGGGCCGCGGGACGTAGCCGCCGAGTGGCTGGACCACCTACCGTTCACCAAGACCTACACGGCGGAGCGGGTCGCCTACCGCAACCTCGTCCTGGGGCTGCATCCGCCGGAGTCGGCCACCTACCGCAACCCGTACCGGGAGTGGATCGGCGCCCAGATCCGCGCCGACATCTGGGGCTATGTCTCGCCCGGCCGGCCGCGCCAGGCGGCCACGCTGGCGTTCCGGGACGCCACGGTGTCGCATACCGCCAACGGCATCTACGGCGAGATGTGGTCGGCCGCCCTCATCGCCGCCTGCTTCACCGCCCCCGACCTGGCCGGTGCGCTGGCGAGCTCCCTGGCGCACATCCCGTCGCGCTCGCGGCTGGCCGAGGCGCTCGGCCAGGTGCTGGACCTGCATGCCTCGGGGCTGAGCTGGCCGGAAGCCCGCGACGCGATCGAGGCGCGCTATGGCCACTACAGCTGGGTCCACACCATCAACAACGCCGCCGTGGTGGCTGCAGGGCTGCTGTGGGGGGCCGGCGACTTCGCCCGCACCGTCGGTCTAGTCGTCCAGGCCGGCTGGGACACCGACTCCAATGGCGCCACCGCCGGGTCGGTGTACGGCGCGCTGCATGGCGCGCGGGCGCTACCGCCGGCCTGGGTCGAGCCCCTCGGCGACCTGGTGCGCAGCGCCATCGTCGGCTTCGACAACTCGCGCATCTCCGACCTGGCTGAGCGGACGCTGCGGCTCGCGATGGGCTCCGCGGCGCGAGCCTGAAGGACAGGCATGGACGATCGGCTGCGCGACCTACCAGCTCTGGGAGGACCGCGTACGTCCCCAAAGAGGCCCAATGAGCAGGGCCGATTGCTGTCGAGCGGAGACGTGGGAGGAGGACCCAACCTATCCAATGGGGCCCGTGGGTGCCGGCGCCACGGCGCTCGCCCGGGCTACTCCTCCTGGCAGTAGCGGCTCTCCGAGGCATCTGCGGCTCGAGAGCTGGTGATCTGGTCCTCGAGGCTGGGTCGAAGGTCACATAAAGCGCTTGGCCGAGTGGCCGCACCCTGCCTTGCTCGGTTGCTAGATTCGGTCCCCCAGCGACAGACGTCGATACGCCTCGGCGGCCCGGTCAGCAGCGGCCGCCTTGCCGTAGCGGTCGAGCATGGCTCGGCTGCGCCAGCCGCCCAGCAGCATCAAGTCGCCTTCGTTGCCGCCGGCGGCCCGGAAGGCATGCGCCCAGGTGTGGCGGAACGCATGGGGATGGAGATCCGCGATGCCGGCGTCGGCGCCGCGGCGCTTGAGCATCGCCTTGACCCCATCAGCATCAAGGGTCGGGCGGCCTCGGCTGCCCAGCCAGAGCCGCGACGTGTCCGCGTACGGATGCCGGCGCCGCTCGCGCAGGTAGCGATCCAGCGCCCGGGCCGCCTTGACCCCGAGCGGGACCGCCCGGTGCCGGGGGCCACTGCGCCGGCTCGCCTTGCCGGCCACGAACACGATCCGGTCCCGCAGGTCGACGTGGGTGACCTGGAGGCCGGCCAGTTGCGAGAGCCGCAGCCCGCCGTCCAGGAACAGCATGATGATGGCCGTGTCCCGGCGGGCCGTGAAGCCGGTCCCGGCGCAGGTGGCGAGCAGGGCCCGCAGGTCGGCGTCGGACAGGACCGGCGTCTCCGGGTCGCCCGGAGCCGGCGTCCTGATCCCGGCCGTGGCGTCCTGGTCGGCCTCGCCCTCGCTCTGGAGCCAGCGGCAGAAGTGCCGGACCCCGGCGAACCATCCTCGGGCGGTGTTGCTGGAGTGGCGCTCGCGGACCTCGACCAGCCAACCCCGGATGTGCTGGCGGTCCAGCTCGGCCGGCCCCACCTCGGGATGGTGGTCGGCCAGCCACCCGGCCAGGCTCCGGACCGCGTTCTGGTAGGCCTGGACGGTGTTGTCGGCGTACCCGTCAGCCCGCAGCGCCAGCTCCCAGGAGACCGTGAGCACGGCGAAGTCCGGATGCTGCATGCCGACTGTCATCGGGACATGGAGCGCTGTGCTTCAAGCTCCAGCAGGCGCCACCGGAACATCTGCGCTGCTCAGCAGGCCCGCGAGCTGCGCGGCGTTGGTCACCGCCTGGTCCCGGTAGCAGTTGTTCATCAGCACGTGGACCTCGCGGGCCGACTCGGACAGGTGCTCGACCTTGGGGACCCACTCGGCGAGCTCGTCTTCGGTGTAGAGGTAGCGGAAGCGTTCGGTGACGGTCTTCTTCTGCCAGGCCTCGGGGTCGCGGCCGTGGAAGCGGACGACCGAGAGGTCGGGGGAGGTGGCTTCGGCGATGGGGGGGACCGAGGAGCGGAAGCCCTGGGGCATGTCGACGCAGACCAGGGGGAGGTCGAGGTCGCGGAGGAGGCCGAGGGTGCGGTCGCGGTCGGTGTCGGTGGCCAGCCAGGCGGCGTTGCGGAACTCGACGCAGGCCTGGTAGCCGCCGAGGCGGTCGCGGATGGCGGCGAGCTCCTCGCGGTTGGAGCGGCGAGGGGTGAACCACTCCGGGTACTGCATGAGGACGGCGCCGAGCTTGCCGGCGGAGTCGAGGGGGAGGAGGGCGTCGCGGAAGCGGCGCCAGACCTCGGCCTGGCCGTCGGCGGACAGGTGAGAGGCGTAGAACCGCTCCTTGTCGCGGTGCTCGGGGGCGACCTCGCCCAGGAGGTCCTCGGGGATGGCCTTGCGGCGGGTCGGGTGGCCGGTGAGGAGGCTGAACGCCTTGATGTTGAAGACGAAGTCGGGCGGGGTGCGGTCGACCCACAGGCCGGCCTGCTGCTCGCGGGGCAGGTAGTAGTAGGTGGCGTCGACCTCGACGATCGGGAACCGGGTGGCGTAGAACCGCAGCCGGGACTCGGCGTCGTTGGCGCCCTTGGGATACCAGCCCGACTTGAGCAGGGTCGGGTCGGTCCAGGAGGCGGTCCCGACCCGCACCTTGCCGCCGGCCCGGCCGGCGTCCGGGTGCTTGGCCATGCGCGGCAGCATAGCGGGTGCTACCGTCGGCCGGAGTGAACGTCCGCGTCTGCCCCCGCTGCCGGACGCCGGCGCAGGCCGGCGGCAAGGTCTGTGAGCGCTGCGAGCAGCCGCTGGAGGGCCCGCCCCACGCCCTGCGCTACAACCCGGCCGGGCTGCCGACCCCCAGCCCCGTCCAGGGGCACGCCACCGTGCTCGTCGGCATCGTGGCCGCGCTGGTCGTGCTGGCCGTCGGGGCCTGGTTCATGTTCCAGGGGGTGGGGCCGTTCCGGGCCGAGGTGGTCAGCCAGACCCGCAGCGCCGACGGCACGGCCGTCGAGGTCCAGCTGCGGGTGGTCAACGAGGGCGAGCGCCAGGGCCGGGCCCGGTGCCGGATCACCGGCCTCGGCCCCGACGGGCGGCTGCGGACCTCGGAGGTCAAGCTCAGCCCGACCGTGCCCGGGAACGACAGCGTGCAGTTCGCGCTGGTTGGCGAGGGCCTCGGCGACGCCCACGACATCCGCACCAGCTGTGCTTGACTTGGGCTGACGGCCCGTCCCGCGCGCGAGGAGGCACGCCCATGACC
>DATABK010000813.1:0-9891 GCA_036259695.1 Actinomycetes bacterium
GCACGTTCACCAGGGGCACGCCGCGCAGCCAGGTCGCGGCCGCGAACCCGGCGACGTCGGTGGTGGACCCGCCGCCGACGGCCAGCACCGGGTCGGCCCGGCGGGTCGGGATGGCGGCCAGCTGCTCGTACAGTCGGGCGACGACCTCGAGGCGCTTGGCCTCCTCACCCGCCGGGACCTCGAGCCGGTGGACGGCCAGGCCCCGCCGGGCGACCGCCGAGCCGGCCCGCCGGGCGAGGGCGGCCACCGGCGCCGGCGACACCACCACGGCCGCCTCGGCTCCCGGAAACGCCGGCAGCAGCTCGTCCAGCCGGTCGACCAGCCCGCTCCCGATCCGAACCGGGTAGCCGCCCCCGGCGGTCGGGACGGGAACGGTGGCGACGACCTGGGCGGTCACCGGCCGGCCATGGCGCCGACGCGGCGGCGGTACCACTCCATGACCTCGACCGCGACCTGCTCGACGTTGTGGCGGTCGGTGTCGATGGCCACGTCGCCGGCGGTCTCGTAGATGGGGCCGCGGGCGACCAGCAGGTCGCGGATGCGGCCGGCCCGGTCCGAGGCGTCCTTGAGCAGCGGCCGGTCGTTGACCCCGGTGAGCCGGCCGGCCAGGGTCTCGGGGGTGGCCCGCAGGTAGACCAGCAGCCCGGCCTGCTTGAGGGCGGTGCGGTTCTCGGCCGACAGCACCGCGCCCCCGCCGACGGCGATCACCCGCCCCGGGACCGAGATGGCCCGGTCGATGGCGGCCATCTCGCGGCGCCGGAAGCTGAGCTCACCCTCGCGCTGGAACAGCTCGGAGATGGTCATCTGGGTGGCCCGCTCGATCATCTGGTCGGTGTCGACGAACTCGCGGCCAAGGGCCCGGGCGACCAGCCGGCCGACCGAGGTCTTGCCGGCTCCCATGAAGCCGATGACCACGATGGTTGGCTGGAAGTGGCGCATGCCGGCAAGCCTAACAGCCCGGGGCGTGCCGGGCCGTGTCGACGGTCTGACGGCCGGGCTGTCCGGCGGCTGACAGCCGGGCCGGGCGGCCGCGGCGACCATGGGGCCGGGTGCAGCGACATCCGGAGGAGGTCAAGTCCATGCGCCGGTTCCTGCTGCTGGTGTTCGGCTCCTGCGCGGCCGCCGCGGCCGCCTTCTCGCTCTGGCCACGGCAGCTGGCCGGCTACTTCGCCCTGTTCGGCCAGCACACCTCGGTCAACAGCGGCGTCGCCGTGACCGTGCTGGGCGTCCTGACGCTGCTGCTGGCGGCCCTGCGGGTCCGCCTGTGGCGGTCCGAGCGGGACCTGGCCAGGCTGCGCCGCGGGCTGGCCCGGCCACCGGTCCCGGCCTCCCCGATGTACCCGGCCTACCCGGTCTACCCGCCCTCGCCGGTGTCGTCCTGGGGAGCGAGGCCGCTCAGGTAGGCGTCGAGGTTGCGGCGGACCTCGGCCAGGGAGTCGCCGCCGGTCTTCTCGAGCAGGGCGTCGGCCAGGACCAGGGCGACCACCGCCTCGCCGACGACCCCGGCCGCGGGCACGGCGGTCACGTCCGAGCGCTGGACGACCGCCTTGGCCTTGGCCCCGGTGGCCACGTCGACGGTGTCCAGGGCCCGGACCAGGGTCGAGAGCGGCTTCATGGCCGCCCGGACCCGCAGGGCCTCGCCGTTCGACATGCCGCCCTCGATCCCCCCGGCCCGCCCGGTCCGGCGCCGCAGGGTGCCGGGCCTCGCCCCGGGGACGATGGCGTCGTGGGCCCGGGAGCCGGGGCGGGCGGCGGTGGCGAAGCCGTCCCCGACCTCGACCCCCTTGATGGCCTGGATGCTCATCAGGGCCCCGGCCAGGCGGGCGTCCAGCTTGCGGTCCCACTGGACGTACGACCCGAGGCCCGGGGGCAGCCCGTGGGCGACCACCTCGAACACCCCGCCGAGGGTGTCGCCGGCCGCCTTGGCCGCGTCGATGGCGGCCGCCATCCGCCCCTCGGCCTCCCCGTCCAGGCAGCGGACGGGCGAGGCGTCGATCTCCTCCAGGTCGGCCAGGGTGGGCAGGGCCCGCGACCGGGTGGCGGCCGGCCCGAGCCGGACCACGTGGCTGAGCACCGACACCCCGACCTGGCCGAGCAGGGCCTTGGCGGCCGCCCCGGCCGCCACCCGGGCCGCCGTCTCGCGGGCGCTGGCCCGCTCCAGCACCGGCCGGGCCTCGTCGAAGCCGTACTTCTGCATGCCGGTGAGGTCGGCGTGGCCGGGCCGGGGCCGGGTCAGCGGCACCCCCCGGCCGGTGGCCGCCGCCTCCGGGTCCTCGACCGGGTCCGGGCTCATCGCCTCGGTCCACTTGGGCCACTCGCTGTTGTCGATGCGGACGGCCAGGGGCGAGCCGAGGGTGCGCCCGTGGCGCAGCCCGCCCAGCACCTCGAGGCGGTCCTCCTCGAAGCGCATGCGCTTGCCCCGGCCGTAGCCGAGCCGCCGCCTGGCCAGCTCGCGGGCGATCTCGGCGCTGGTCAGGGGCACCCCCGCGGGCAGCCCTTCGAGCACGGCGACCAGGGCCGGCCCGTGGGACTCCCCGGCGGTGAGATAGCGCAGCATCGAGCGGATGCTAGCGGAAGCGTGCGGTCAAGCCGGCAGGCCGGTCGGGTTCTGGATCTCGGCCCACTGGCTGATCCGGTAGGGGGTCTCGGCGATGTCCATGACGTACGGGGGCGAGGCGTACTGGAGCCGGGCGTCGTAGCCGTAGTTCTTGAGGTAGCCGGTGCCGCCCGAGGTCCCGACCGGCCCTCGCCACTTCTGGGCGATCCCGCCGTTGACGGTGATCGTCCCCAGCTGGGCCCCCTCGTCGTAGTTCTGGACGATGAAGGAGTGGCCGAGGGCCAGCATGGCCGCGTGGATCTGGGGGTTGGTGAAGGTGCTGGTCGGGTTGCGGCTGTCGGACAGGTTGTTCCCGGACGAGTTGACCGGGTGGTAGACCTGCACGAACTGGTTGGCGACCAGCCCCAGCATGTCGGTGGAGGCCGCGCCCGAGCTGGAGTAGGTGGTGTTGGCCACGATGATGATGTTGTTCTCGGTCGCGATCGTCAGCCGCCCCCGCAGCGTGCCGGACAGGAACGCGTCGCCGTCGCGGCAGCCGTAGCTGGTCACGTCGTTGGCAATCGGGTAGCCGAGCCGGTTCTGGCTGCCGCTGCAGCTGGCCGACTGGGACGAGGGCACGTTCTGGACGTAGATGACCCCGTTGGTGGGCAGGGGGACGTTGGTCCCGACGCAGCTCGAATAGGCCGAGGAGGTGGTGAACGGGCTGGTCACGGTCATCGTGCCGCTCGAGTTGAGCACGATCCGGGTCGGCCCGTTGTAGAGGCAGCCGGTCTTGCCGGCGGCCCGGTCGGTCTCGGCCTTGATGGCCGTGTTGGTCGTCGGCAGGGTCAGGATGGGCACGACCTCGGGGTCGCCGGTCTGGAACACCGGCCGGTCGCTGCAGCCCGACAGGCCGTACCAGCGCCAGGTGAAGCTGGCCGACGCCGTGCAGCTCATCGCGCCGGTGTAGGCGGTGGTGGCCGTGCCGTTGAACCGGGGGTTGCCGTTGACGCTGATGGTGTCGTTGGTGTGCAGGGGGCCGTTGATGGTGTCGCCGGTGACGAAGCTGATGCGCACGCAGTAGCTGGTCGACCGGCCCTGCCACCAGTACTCGCTGCACCGGTTGGTGGCGGTGGTGGGGTCGCTGTAGTAGCCGCTCTGGGGGTCGAGCGACTCGTAGTCGGTCAGGTACAGGTAGTCGAGGAAGCCGCGCCGGCGCAGGTTGGCCCGGACGGTCCGCTGGACCCCCCGGACCCGGCCGGTGGAGACCACCTGGATGATCCCCTGGCTGGCCAGGTTGGTGGCGCTGTAGTGGAACTGGCCGCCGTTGGCCGGCCCGGGGATGTTGTGCCAGCCGGTGAAGGCGACGTTCGCCGGGGTCGGCGGGTTGGTCGCCGAGTACTGGAGGTACTCGTCGTCCTGCTGGAGCCGGTACAGGTAGTCTTCGACGCCCGCCTGGGCCGCGGCCAGGGCGGCGTTCCAGTCCTGGTCCCGCCGGGACGGCGGCTCGCCCTGCATGGCGTAGTTCAGCGACGCGACCATGAGCAGGCTGAGCACCACCACGATCATCATCACCGTGATCATGGCCACGCCCTGCTGGCCGTTGCGGTTGCGCATCGTCACTCCTCCGAGGCCGCGGCGGCCACGTTGGGAAGGAACACCCGGCTGCTCAGCACCGTCGGCGGCACGTCGGCCCCCGAGCGCGACGGCAGGTCGACCGAGACGGTGATGACCACGCTGGTCACCGCCGTCAGGCTGGTGGTGACCGCGTCGGCGCTGTCCCGGTAGCTGAGCAGGCCCGACGTGGCGACGAGCCCCCGCCCGACGATCCGGGTCGTCGGGCTGCCGGTGTAGGTGAGCGGGCTCGCGTTGGGGTCGTCGGGCGGGGTCACGGCCTCACGCAGCACCCCGTTCGAGTCGACCCACAGCCGCAGCTGGTTGGCCGGGGCCGTGGCGGCGGTGTTGAGCAGGCCGGTGAAGGTCACGTCGGTGGCCGTCATGGCGGTGAACGCCGTGGCCGTGCGCAGGTCCTTGGTGAGCACGGCCATGACCGTCCGGGCCTGGTCGAGGTTGTCCTGGCGGGTGTCGGCCGAGGCGGTCGCCCGCTGGTAGGACAGCAGCCCTTGCATCGCCATGGTCAGGATCAGGCCGAGCAGGGCCACGACCACCGCCATCTCGACCACGGTGATCCCGGCCTGGCCGCGCTCGGCGGGCCGGGTGGTCATGTGATCACCACGGTCCGTGACGGGACGCTGGTGGTGACCGGGTCGAGGGTGATGGTGGCCGACCCGGTCCGGCCCGTGAACGGGGAGATGGTCCCCGTCGCCCGGATGGTCCAGGTCCCGTAGGGCAGGGCCAGGCGGAGCTGGCCGCTGGCGTTGGTCCGAGTCGTGGTGGTGAGGGTGCTGCCGCTGGTGCAGCCGGTGCCGGCCGCGTGGGTGGCGGTGATGGTGGCGTTGGGCACCGGAAGCCCGAGGAGGCTGTTGAAGCGGACGGTCACGTCGACGGCGTCCAGGGTGGCGCTGCCCGTGGTCGTCGCCCCCTGGTTGCTGGGAACGACCGCCCCCCGGCTGCCGCCGGTGTAGGCCTGCGGGTCGGCGTCGGCGCAGTCCCCTGCCCACACCTGGTAGCCGCTGGCGTAGGGGAACAGCGGGGTGATCGTCCGGGTGGTCCCGGACCCGGTGGCCGACTGCTGGAACGACTTGTAGCCCACGGTCAGGTTGCTGTTGGCCACGGTCATGGCGATCCCGTAGCTGCCGGTGGGGATCACCGACCCCGAGGGGGCGACCAGGCCGACCGAGAGGGTCGCGGCCTGGTCGTAGTCGAACTGGACGCGGCTGATCTGGCTGGCCGTCACGCCCACGGTCCGGGTGGCCGGCTGGTTGCCCTGGCGGTCGACGTGGCCGGAGGTGCTGATGGCGGCCGTGTAGGTGCCGGGGTCGAGGTAGGGGAAGAAGGCGCAGCCGTCGCCGGTGGTGGCCTGGCTGGCCGTCTCCGGCCCGGTCAGGCTGACCGTCTGGCCGGCCAGCGGCAGGGCGTCGCGGTCGAACACCTGGACCAGGATGTGCCCGTCGTTGGGGTCGTAGGTCCCGGCCGGGGGGGTCAGCAGGGTCTGGGAGGTCACCGGGGCCACCCCGCCCATGTCCGGCCAGGTGATGGTGACCGTGACCCGCTTGTAGGCCAGCGCCGACCCGCTGGTCGCGGGCACGTCGCAGGAGGTGCTGGTGTTGCCCGGCGACGCCCAGACGACGTTCTGGGTGACCGTGTACGGCGACGGCACGTTGCAGCTGGTGGTGGTGTAGGGACAGGTGGTGGTGCCAAGGGCGACCGAGCTGAACGGCTGGGACCTGACCTCCTCGAGCTGCCGGGCGGCCAGGTAGGCGGCCGCGCTGCGGTTGCGGTTGCCGCGGTTCAGCTCCAGCGCCCGGCCGATCCCGATCGAGACGGCCGCGAACACCAGCGCGAACACGGTCACCGCGACCAGCAGCTCGACGATCGAGTACCCGTCCTGACGGCGTTGCGACACCCTGGGCTCCCCCATCACGTCACTTCGGTCCATCAGAGGACCAATCGTCGGGTCCGGGCCCTACTTGAGGACGGCCTCTCCCTCGCAGAGGGTGAAGGAGGTCGTGCCCGACTCGAAGCTGGCGCACTCCGAGCCGATGTCGGTGGCCCGGTAGCCGGACGCGAACGTCTCGCCCTCGGACACCGTGTAGGCGGCGCCGTCGACGGTCACCCTGGCCTGGCCGCCGCTGATGCTGACCAGCGAGACCTGGCGCTCGGCGCTGGTGCCGCCGCCGGGGGTGGGAGCGGTCCCGGCGCCGGCCCCGGGCACCGTCGACCCGGTGGCGGCCAGGGTGCTGGGGGTGACCGAGCCGGCCTCGCCGGTGGCGGTCACGCCGGACTCGGGCGCCGCCGAGGCCGTGCCGGTCGAGACCAGCGGCCGGAACGGGTCCTTGCCCGAGGCCGCTGCCCCCTCCGACGGCGTCACCGACGTCTGCGGGTTGATCATCTGGGGCGTGGTCGTGGTCGGGGCGGAGGCGGCGACGGTCGTCGCCGGCGCGCTCACCGGGGCCTCCTCGGTCCCGCCGAGCATCGGCCGGACCACCAGCAGCCCCACGATCAGCAGGAGCAGCGCGACCAGCGCGGCCACCAGCAGCAGCTGCCGGGGGCCGCCGGCCGTCACCTGTGGTTGGGTCGCCATCGATGCGTCACCTCACCTGCGCGCCCGGGCTGGCCGTGGCCGCCGGCGCCGCCGGCGTGCTCGACGTGCCGCTGGACTGCGCCAACTGGAACACGGTCAGGACGATGCTTCCGGTGAGCTCGTCCGCGGAGGTTGCGGGGTCCGCGGCGGCCTGCGCCGAGTCGCCGGTGGCGCTCTCGTCGGCGCTGTTCAGGTTCACCGACTCGATCAGCACCGACCGGGGCTCGATGCGGCCGGGGTCGGTCCCCTTGACCAGGTTCTCCAGCCGGACCAGGAAGTCCTGGATCTCGAAGTAGCCGCCGCTGACGTTGATGTTGGTGGTGATCTCGGCCAGCAGCGGGCTCGCCGTCGAGGCCTTGGGGGTGGACGGGGCCACCGTCCCGAGCTCGACGCCGGACAGGCTGGCCGCGTCCTGGAGGGCGTCGACCAGGGCCGGCAGGGCCGGGGTGGCCGGGAACTCGGCCTTGGCCAGGCCCGCCTTGGCCCTGAGCTCGGCCTCCTTGGGCTTGAGGGCCTCCAGCGCCTTGATCTGGTCGCGCAGGGCCTGGCTGTCGCTGATGGCGGCGTCGCGCGCGGCGTGGGCGTCGGCGGTCGCCTGCCGGGTCGGCCGGACCAGCAGCATGGTCGCGGCGACCAGCACCAGCAGGACGCCGATCCCGGCCACGATCAGCTCGTTGCGGCGGGTCACGGGGTCACCGTCCCCGCCGGCTGGTAGCGACCGGAGTAGGCGGCGCTGGAGAGGTCGACGGTGGCCGAGAAGGTCACCATCGCCTGCCCGGTCTCGTCCTCCTTGTCGGAGGTGGTGAAGTAGGGATTCAGGTACACCTGCTGCCCGTCCTTCTTGGGCCCGCTGGCCAGTGCCCGCAGGAACCCGCCGACGTCGACATGCTCGAGTCCGGCGCCCGCGAAGGTGATCGAGGCGACCGGCGACCCGGCGCCGGGGCTGCCCGGCGTGGTCGCGGGGGCGCCGCCGCTGCTCGGCGTCGTGGTGGCCGCGCCGGCCGGGGCCGCGGTGGCGTTGTCGGTGAAGGCGACGGCCATCGAGGTCAGCCAGACGTCGTCGGGCACGATCGCGGAGATGTCGCGCATGACCCCCGAGAACCGGATCTCGTTACGGTAGACCGTGGCCCGCAGCTGGTCGGCCGCGGCGATCTGGTCCTCCAGGTCGGCCAGGGGCTGGAGCTTGGCCCGCTGGACGCGGAGCGCCGAGGCCGTGGCCTGCTCCTGGTCGGCCTCGGCCTGGGCGTCGTGCAGGGACTGGGTCTCCAGCAGGTACCAGACGCCAAGCAGGACCAGCAGGATCAGGAAGGCGGCGCCGATGCCGGTGCGCTGGCGGCGGACCAGCCGCTGCTCGACCAGCCGGCGTGGCAGCAGGTCGATGCGGGGCGGGCCCTGGCGCGCCCACGGGGTTCCCCAGGCCATCTAGGCCACCGCCCGCATGGCCAGACCGACCGGCACGGCGATGGTCGGCTCGAGCGCGGCCAGGGCCTCGGCGTCGAGGCCGAGGCGGCCGACGCGGATCCCGGCCAGGGTGCGGCCGCGCTCGGTGGGCACGCCGGTGACGGCCTGGAGCCGCTCGACCAGCGGGCCGAGCAGCGAGCCGCCGCCAGAGACGAGCACGCGGCCCAGCGGGGTCGCGTCCTGCTGGGACCGGTAGAAGTCGAGGGAGCCCCGGACCTCCTCCACGAGCACCTCCAGGCGCTGAGCGACCAGGTCGCCGGCCTGGGGGTCGACGTCGCCGCCGGCCGAGGCGGTCAGCTTGGTCCGCTCGGCGGTGTCGTGGTCGACCTCGAGGGCCTGCTCCAGGGTCGAGGTGACGTCCTCGCCACCCATGAGCAGGATGCGGACGAAGCGCAGCACCCCGTTGTCGTGGACGACCATGTTGGTCACGCGCGCGCCGACGTCGACGAGCGCCTCGGCGCCCTCCTCGAACCCGGCCACCGGGCCGAGGGAGCGCAGCAGCGCGATCGGGTTGAGGTCGATGCCCTCGGGCCGGAGCCCGGCCTCACGCACCGCCTCGAGGTGGCCGGCGAGCATCTCCTTCTGGGCGGCCACCAGCAGCACCCGCAGCAGGCGCTGGCCGCCGGGGGCCTCGTGCTCGCTGATGACGGCGTAGTCGAGCTCGGTCTGGTCGACCGGGATGGGCAGGTAGTCGCCGGCCTGGAAGCCGAGCGAGCTGCGCAGCTCGTCGGGCTGCATCCAGGGCAGGTCGACCAGGCGGACGACCACCCGCTGGTTGGCCACCCCGATGATCACCCGCCGGCTGCTGATCCTGGTCCGCCGCCACAGGTCCTTGATCGCGGTCGCCACGGCGGCGGGGTCGTTCACCTCACCGTCGACGACCGCGCCGTCGGGCAGGCCGGCCTGCCCGATGCGCTCGAGCACGACCTGGCCGCGGCGGACCGACACCTCGGCCGCGCGTACCGCGGTGGTGCCGATGTCGAGTCCGACGACCTTTCGGGCCACGTTGCAGTCTCCAATGCTGTGCTTTCGGGTCGGGCGCTGGGGCCCGGGGCCACCGGCGGCGGCCGTGAAAGTGATCGACCCGCCCAAGTACGACCTTGAGAAGGTTGCCCGGCCTGGCTCAGGAGCCGATGAGGCTGCGCGCGTACCAGGCGGCCACGTCGGCGCCGGCCAGCACCCCCAGCAGGGCGCCGGTGACCAGCCAGGGGCCGAAGGGCAGCAGCGACTTGCGGGTGAGGCCGAGCAGGGCGATGGCGGCCAGGCCGGCCAGCCCGCCCAGCAGAAACGCGGCGAAGACCCCGAAGGCGACCGCCCCCCAGGACAGCCAGCCGAGGGCCAGGCCGAGGGTCGGGGCCAGCTTGACGTCGCCGAGGCCCATGCCCCGGGGCGAGATCAGGGCCAGCAGCAGGAAGAAGGCGCCGACGGCCACGGCGGCGAGCAGCCCCCTGGCCAGCCGCCCCAGGTCGCCGAGGCCGACGCTGGCCAGCAGCAGCAGGGTGAGCATGATCGGGAAGGCCGGGTAGGTGATGCGGTTGGGCAGCAGCCGGGTCCTGGCGTCGATCACGGCCAGGACCACGCACAGGAAGGCCAGGGCCAGATACGCCGGGACCGCCCAGCCGAGCCCGGCCGAGACCAGCCGCAGGGTGATGACGAACCACAGGGCGGCCATGCCCAGCTCGACCAGCGG
>DATABK010000814.1:0-21155 GCA_036259695.1 Actinomycetes bacterium
GCCCCGGCCAAGCGGGAGAGATGCCCGCCGTCGGCCCGGCCGGCCGGGCTGCCCGCTTGGACCAGGTCGGCCAGCAGCCCCGGCGGCGCCTGGGCCCACGCCCGGGCCTCCTCCCACCAGGCCCGCCGTTCCAGGTCGAGCAGGCCGGTACGGGAGGCAAGCGACAGCTCGGCCACCTGCTCGCCGCCCAGGCCGTTGACCACCCATTCGGCCACCCCGAGCCAGCGGACGGCGTCGGCAACCTCCGGGTGGTGGGCCCGGAGCCAGGCGTACTTGGCGATCGACCACAGCGGGCGGACCGGCAGCCCGGTGCGGGCTCGGAACCGCTCGGCCCCCAGGTCCGCGGCGAGCCGGGCCGCCTCGGCCTCGCCCCGGGTGTCGTGCCAGGCGATCGCCGGCGCCAACGGCCGGCCGTGGCGGTCCAGCAGCACGCCGGTCTCGGCCATACTGGTCACTCCGACGCCGGCGACCGGGCCGCCGGGGGCGTGCTCCAGGGCGGCCGCGGTCGCGGCCACCACCGCCTCCAGCAGCCGCTCCGGGGCCAGCTCGGCCCCGGTCGGCACGACCGTCCAGGGGGTGCGGGTCGCGCCGTGGGCCACCTCGGTCCCGTCGGCGGCGCGGACAACCGCCGCCTTGCACAGGGTGGTGCCGACGTCGATGCCGACCAGCAGCTCTTCGCCGCTCACTGGGCGTGTCCGGCGTCCGGGTCAGGGGGGAGGCAGCGGACCGCCTCGAGCCGGCCGCGCACCGCACCCGGTCCGGCGGCGAAGGGGACCAGCACCGTGTCACCACGGCCCAGCCCCAGGGAGCCGCCGCGCGTCTCCAGCTGGCCCGATCCCTCGGTGACGACCAGGATTGAGAAGGCTGCCTCCAGGGAGGCGGCGGGGTCCGGCCGTAGCCGCTCGGCTCGGAAGAACGGGTCGGCCTCGGCCGGGAACAGTCGCTCAGCCCCCGGGCGCACCGGCCCCCGCCCGCCGCGCAGCCGGTCCAGCCGTGCCGGGCTCCAGCCGGCGCGATCGACGCAGCCCAGGGCGAGGTCGAAGCCGAGCCCGAGGTGGCCCTCGGCCCGGCCGTCGATGGCGAAGCCCTCCCACTCCAGCAGCACCGAGAAGTCGGTCGGCTCCTGGAGCTCGACGAGCAGGACGCCCTGGCCGATGGCGTGCGGCATCCCGGCCGGGACGAGCACCGCGTCGCCCGCGGCCACCGGGACGGCGTTGAGGGCGGCCAGCAGCGCCTCGACCCGCTGGGCCTCGACCAGCCCGGCCAGCCGACCGGGCTCCATGTCCTCGCGGAAGCCCAGGTGCACGACCGGGTCGGGGCCGTCGCTGCCGACGATCACCCAGGCCTCGGTCTTGCCCCACGGGCAGCCGAGGTGGCGGCGGGCGAAGTCGCGGTCCGGGTGGCAGTGGACGGGCAGGCGCTCGCCGGCGTGCAGCAGCTTGACCAACAGCACCGGGTCGTCGCCGTAGGCCCCGGCGTGCCGCGGCCCCAGGAAGCCCTCTGGGTCGGAGCCGATCGCCTCGCGCAGCGTCCGGCCGTCCGGGAGGCGGGTCAGGCCATCGCCGGCCGACCCGAAGGCGGCCGTGGTCGAACCGACCCAGTCCTCGGGAAGGAACGCCCCGTCGGCACCGGGCGCGCCGCCGCGCAGCTCGTCGATGGCCGACCCGCCCCGGTAGAAGCGGGGGAACCGGTTGGCGGCCAACGCGATCGGCTTCACGGCGCGATCGGGCCGGGTCGGAACGCCGAGGAACCACCCTGCAGGAGGGCCAGCTGAATCGGCATGTCCGCAGCAGTTTCCCACCAATTCGGTGGAAACAAAAGAAACCCGACGACCCTGGAGGCGGAGGGTCAGGGGGCCTAGAGCCCGTCTCACAAAGCTGTGCGAGCGGACGGGGAAGCTGCCGTCGGCTGTGACGCCGCGCGGGATGGGTCGACACTGCGCTGGTCGGGGGACGCGCTGACAGAGGGTCGAAGCCACAGCGACACGTTGGTTGGCTGGGTGGTCGCCTCGACCACCGCCAGCAGCTCGCCGGTCAAGCTCTCCAAGTCGATCTGCTGGCGCAGCCGGGCGCTGAACGCCGCAATGGTGTTGTTAGCGTCGTAGCGGCGTCGGTCGAAGTGGCGGTCCACCAGGTCCTGCGTGCGGCGGCGGGCCGGCCCGAACAGCGCGGCCACGGCCAGGGTCGCCCCGGCCACCACGAGGGGGGAGTCATGGCCGAGGAGCTGGCCAAGCCCCAGGACCACGCCGGCGTAGCCGCCGCCCAGCAGCACCGTCAGCAGCCCATAGGTCAGGGTGCGGCTGATGATGCGGTCCAGGTCGTACAGGCGATAGCGCAAGATCGCCGCGGCGATCGCCAGCGGGATCGACGCCAGGCAGACGGCGAGGAGTTCGTCAACCAGTCCCGGGCTCCCCGTTGCCAATCCAGCCACCACGATCGGGACCGTCAGCGCCAGCGGCGCCGCCGCCAACGCCACCCACCGCAACTGTTGACGTTCCACGGCAGGGGCGTGGCGAAAGCGCACCACCAGGGAGGCGGCGCCGACCACGACGGCGAGGGTGGTGACGGCCAGGGCGGCCTGGTTGGCGGCCAGCAGGGCACCGCCAAGGCCGCGGAAGTCGAATGGGCCGTTGGCCGCCTGATACCGCGGGTTCACCAGCCCTGGTGCCAGCGCCACCGCCACCAGCACGGCGACCAGCGCGGCCACCATGGCCCTGGCCCACCAGCGCCAGCCCGGCGAGGGCAGCGACCCGGTCGGGGTCAGCAGCAGGACAAAGCCCAGCAGGAGCTGCGCCGTGAACACCGTGGCCGGGTAGTACAAGACCACGGAGCGAATGGCTGGCAGGGCGCCGGGCCCGGCCAGCAGCCCGTAGCGCAGATACCCCGCGGCCACCCCGTTGGCGGTGAGGGACAGGCCAAAGGCCAGCAGCAGCCAGCCCACCGGGTGAGATGCTCGACGGCTGGCCAGCACCGCCCCGGCCGTGCTCGCGCTCACCATGGTCAGCACGGGGACGGCGGCGAAGGTGTCGAACAGGACCAGGTCGGGCCGGCCGGCTTCCCGCAGCAGGTGGTCCTGCCAAGCGACCACGGCCAGGCCGAGGATGACCAGCGCCCACAGCATCCACGCCAGCCCGGCCGGCCATCGGCGCGGCCGGGCCAGGCGGGCGGCACCGGTTACCGCCATGGTCCGTGCCGCAGGTAGCTCATCACCGGCAGCGTCACCCTTCCAGCGTCGCGGATCACGTGCCAGTGTCGCCGGCCTGCGTCCCGGAAACGTTACGAACGGTCGATCGGCCGAACCCTCAAGGCTTTGTCAAACAGGCTCCAGCTCGAACTGCCTCGAAGAGGGTCGATGGCCAAGAACACGGCAGGGTCCTACCACCGACCCACGATCTACCTGACCGACGAGCAATGGCGATGGCTCAGCCGACTCGCCGCCAGGCACGCCAATCGCGCCTGTCCGAAGCGAAGCCGAGCGATATCCAGGACGAGCGCGACGTGCCCTGCCCAAAGGCTAGACCGGACCCTACGGTCACCGGGGATGCCGGCCTCACCCTCCCGCCGAGGGGAACCGAAACAGTCGGAAGTATGCCGCATGGGCCAACGCTGGGCCGCGGATCATCCGGAATGGCAGTCAGCAATGTCTCACTGATGGAGCGTTCGGCTTCTGCGGCTATTTCGGAACTGCGAGGGGTACCACCTAACTCCCGTTAATAGGTCCTAGGCGGCCTGTTCCAAATGCGATAGTGTCCCGGCCTGTCCGTCACGGGCATGCCCGGAGGACGAGACGAAAGGGGGTGGAAAAGGCCCCGCCATGGCATGCGCGCTCTCGGGGCGCCAGGGCATGCCCCTCGGCGGATTCGCGCACCCCACGGAAGGTGGTCGCCATGCGCACCCGCATCACCCGACGGCTCGTCATCGCCGTCGCCATCGCCGCGCTGGCCGTGCCCGCCGGCATCGCCGTCGCCACCCCACCCCTGGGCATTACCGCCACGGTGCTCGGCCAGGGCACCTTCAGCGAGCGGGTCAAGGTCCACACGCCCAACATCAAGGCCAAGATCAAGCCGTCCGAGTTCGTCGTCCAGGACATCGTGGTCGCGCCGGGTGGGCACACCGGCTGGCACAGCCATCCAGGCCCGGCGCTGGCGATCGTCAAGGAGGGCACCTTCACGCTGTACGACGGTGACGACCGCAAGTGCCGGCCGCACCGCTACCGGGCAGGGCAGGCGTTCGTGGACGAGGGCGGCGGCCACGTCCACATCGGCCGCAACGAGACCCGCCAGCCCGTGAAGCTGCTGGTGACCTACATCCTCCCAGAGGGCAGCACCACGCCCAGAATCGATGCGGACGCCCCCGGCAACTGCCCCTTCTAGACTCGCTGTCGGCAAGCACCACACCGGCCATCAGCGGGTTCTGAGTCGTAGGCTTGCTGCGACACCCTCCGGGAGTCGATTTCTCAAGACGCCGTCTGGTATGTGCCGGGCCGCAACCAGCTCTCGGGTGACCACCGCGGCGTGGACGCGATCCTTGGCTTCTTCGCCAAGACGATGGAGCTCAGCGGCGGCACCTTCCGCATGGACGTCCACGACGTCGTGGCCCACGATGACCATGCGGTCGCCTTGTTTGGCGCCCGCGCGGAGCGCGAGGATCGAACCTATGAGAACAGGAACGTGCTCGTGATCCACATCCGCAACGGCAAGCTCACCGAGACCTGGCTGATGTCCCAGGACCAGTACGCGGCCGACGAGTTCTTCTCCTAGGGGCTGGTCGATCTGCACTTGGGGAGGCCACGGCTTCGGTCGGCGGCCTCCCCGTCTCCCCAGGCTGGACCCTCAGAGGCGCCCTTGGGGCATGTCCGGGGGCATGAAGCAGGGCCAGCAAGGGACAACAGCGGTGCCCAGCGGGCAGTTGTGCTCTGGCCTTGACCAGCGGCGAAGGGTCGAAGCAGCGGCGTCCGCCAGGAAGGATGATACGGTCCCTCGGGTGTGCAGCGAAGGGTCCGCGGACCTCAGTTGTGCCATGGTTGCCATCTGGGATTGAATCCTCGGCCGGACGGGTACTCCGGCAAGGCCGCGGAACAAGGTTGTCCTCAACACGTGAAAGGGGTCGCCGGTGGACATCATCGGTGTGATCATCGCAGGCCTCATCATCGGCCTGCTCGGCAAGTTCGTCGCGCCGGGCGACCGAGACAACATTCCGCTCTGGCTCACGGTTGTCTGCGGGATCGGCGGCGTGCTCATCGGCTACTACCTGGCCGCAGCGCTCGGTGTTGAGGCGACGCGCGGCATCGACTGGGTCCGGTGGATCATCAGCATCGTCGTCGCGGCCGTCCTCGTCATGGTTGCGGCCTCGGTGACGGGCCGGCGCGGCCGGGCGATCTAAGGGTCCTAGGACCGCGAGGACCAAGTCTCGGCGCGATGAAGCTCCGCCCGGGCGGGCGAGCCACGATCCTTACGGCTTCGACCCGGCCGGCACGAGCCATCCCATGCCCCGCGTGCCCTTACGACGGCTGACCTGCGCCGCCTAGCGCGCAGTTCCGCGCACCGCTCAAGTGGCGCCGCGATCGGCCGGCCCACGTGCAGGAGTGGATCGGGAACGCTGCGCAGGTCGACAGGGCCGCCTTCCGCCGGCGACGGGCGCCGGCGCATGACCGCGATGACCTGGCGATTGGCGGTGCCCGTTGGGCCTCGAGAGGTATCCACAGCCGGTCGGTTGGTCTTGGCTGTGGCCGGAGGTGATTGCATCTGGAATGTCTCTGGCCCGTTCGATGGTCTGGCCCACGAGCCCCGGCGTCGTGGCGTGCGCTGGTGTGATGCTTGTGCTCCGTCAAGTGAGGTGGTGGCCGGTGATCGGCCGGGCCTGATCCACGAGTTGAGCACCTGCCGCTTTCTTGCGCCTGCTTCGGTTTTGAGGCATCTGCTATGGGTAGGGCGACCTCGTGCCAAGTCTGGTTGAAGGGGGCGAGCAAGATGCCCAGGGTACGAGAGGTCATGACCCCTGATCCGGCGACAGCCTCCCCGTCGATGAGCGTGGTCGAGGCGGCCAAGGAGATGATCCAGAAGGAGAAGGGGCCGCTGCCCGTGGTCGAGGGCGGCCGAGTCGTGGCCATGGTCACCGACCGCGACATCATCGCCCGCGTGGTCGCGGCCGGCCAAGACCCGAGTGCGCTCCGGGTGAGCGATATCGCCACCAAGGACCTGGTGACGATCGGACCCGACCAGGACGCGCAGGAGGCCCGCCAACTGATGGCCCAGCACCAGCTGGACCGCCTGCTGGTCGTGGAGGAAGGCGACCGGCTGGTCGGGATCATCTCGGAGGCCGACCTGCGGCGGGACGAGGGCCCGCTGGCCTAACCTCCACGCCGGCAGCTCTGCCTAGCGGCGAGTGCTACGCGAATGGT
Source organism: Actinomycetes bacterium (assembly GCA_036259695.1). Classification (GTDB taxonomy): domain Bacteria; phylum Actinomycetota; class CALGFH01; order CALGFH01; family CALGFH01; genus CALGFH01. The sequence continues at coordinate 6,400 of DATABK010000814.1, forward strand.
GGCTCGCCGCTAGGCCGGCATGGCCGCAGGGGTGTCGCTGCCGGTCTCCAGGGTAGATCTTGGGAACTGGCCATCTCGCAGAGGAGGTCTGGCTATGGGCGTCGATACCATGCGGTTGGAGGATGACGACATCGAGACCGTCTGGCCCGAGATCCATGCCCAGGGCGGTGCCACCGTCAGCGACGGCGACTCCGGCGACGACGGCGACGCTGGTGACAGCAGCGATTCCTCTGATTCGGGCAGCAGCGATAGCGACGCGGACACCAGCGACAGCGTCGACGACAGCGACTCCACCGACCGGTGATCAGCGGTCAGCCGGCCAGCTGAGTCGAGGAGCGACCGGCACGGGTGGCAGCACAGCCACGAGCCGCACGAGGACCCGGCCCACGAGCACGGCCGTGAGGCCCACATCCACGACCACGGACAGCCAACCAGCTCACCGGCATAACCGACGCGGTCAGGAGCCGGCTAACTCGGCCGCCTACTGGCAGGTTGCTGTCGTGGCTGTTGTGGCGACCGGCGGGGTCGCAGCCGAGTCGGCGGGCTGCTGGGCGCCGGCGGTTATGAAGGTCTGGCGTCAGGCCGCGACATAGCGGTTGCGGCCCTCGGCCTTGGCCGCGTACAGGGCCTGGTCGGCCCGCTCGAACAGCTCACCGGCGGTCTCCTGGAAGTCCCAGCAGGCCACCCCGATGGAGCAGGTCACCTGGGGGGTGACGGTCCGCAGCCGCTCGATGATCTTGATCGCGTCCTCCAGCGCACAGGCTGGCAGCAGCAGTGCGAACTCCTCGCCGCCGTATCGGGCCAGCAGGTCGGTGGAGCGCACCTGGGCCCGCCAGAGGGTGGCGGCTTCCTTGAGCACGTGGTCGCCGGCCTGATGGCCGAAGCGGTCGTTGTAGGCCTTGAAGTTGTCCAGGTCGACCATGGCCACGCACAGCGGCGTCCCCATCCGCCGGGCCCGCTCCAGCTCGCGGGGCAGCTCCTCCTCCCACACCCGCCGGTTGGGGACACCGGTGAGCGGGTCGCTGCGGGCCAGCCCCTGGAGGCGGCTGACCAACCGGCTGATCTCGACCGCCTGACTTTCGCTGAGCCGCCAGTTGACCAGGTAGGCGATGCTGGCGGCGAGCACGAACCCGCCGTGGATGAGCGCCCACTTCCACGGCTGCTGCCAGGCCGCCGGGTGGTTGTAGACATCGGTCGGGCGCAGGGCGCCGAGCAGGCCGTGGTGAACGATGACGTAGCCGAGGGCCAGCCCGAACGGCAGCCAGTCCTGGTACAGGGTGATGACCCCGATCATGACGAAGAAGTGGAAGTGGGCCTCCACCACCCCGCCGGACAGGTGCACGATCACCGCCGAGGCGGTGATCAGCCCGAGCACGGCCGCCGCCGACCGGGCCCGCCGACCGACGGCCGGATGGGCGGCCACCAGCGCGAACACCGCCACCAGCGACGCCTCCTCCAGGCCGTGAACCACCCCGTAGCCGCGCACCATGGCGAAGGCGGCGATGCCGGCGACGTGCAGCCACAGCAGCCAGACGATCCCGCGGTGCCGGCGGGCCCACACCTCGGGCGTGAGCAGTTGCCCGTGCGGCAGCGCCGCCCGGACCGCAAGCATGGCCCGGTGCATGACGCCGCTGGTCGCGCTCATAAGAGTCAGATCGGCAGACACCAGGCCCGCCTGAGCGAGGTTGCCTAGAAAGTTCGGAGCTGCATTTCTCGAAGTAGGCCCGTCGCTCAGGCTCGGCTCTGGTCCTCCAGAAGCCGCTTGAGGGTAGCAAGGTCGGTCCGCAGCGACCGCTGGGCGGCACGCACCAGAGGCATCACGCACCACAACCATGGCTTCGGTGCGATGGCCTGCGATGCGAGGCTTGGTGGAGGCCGACGCGCCGGGGTTCCTCGATGGCATGCAAGGGTCATTGCCGGTCAGGCTGACGAACCTCCTTGTCCTTCGTTGCGATGTGATGGCTGGGTCGGTGGCCGTAGCCAGAGAGAGGCCTTGGCCGGCTGAACCGTGTGATCGACCACCGCAAGCAGCTCGGCCGAGAGCATGTCCAGGTCCAGCTCATCGCGCAGCCGGACGCTGAAGGTCTCCACCGTCTTGGCCATGTCGTAACGGCGCCGGTCAAAGCGCCGGTCCACCACCGCCTGGATGCGCCGGCGGGCCGGCTGGAAGAGCGCCGCCACCGTCAGGGTGGCGCCGGCCACGGCCCAGGTCGGGGGCTCCCCGCCCACCCTGCCGAACAGCTGGCCGAGGACCAGGACCACGCCGGCATAGACGGCACCGAGCAGGGCAGTGAGCAGTCCGTAGACGACCGTGCGGTTGATGATCCGGTCGATGTCATACAGCCGGTAGCGCAGGATCGCCACGGCCACCGCCGTGGGGACCCCCAGCACGCCGAGGATGAAGAAGCCGATCTCGACGGCCAGCTGAACCGCGAACGGGACCCGCCTGCCCTCCAGCAGGTTCACCAGCACGAGGAAGCCGATGAGCATCGCGCCGGCATAGGCCACCCACTTGAGCTGCTGTCGTTCGATTCCCCGAGACCGGCGCAGTCGCACCAGCAAGGAGCCGACCGCGGCCAGGTACAGCACCGTGACGATCAGCCGCGAGATGGCGTCGACCAGGCCAAGTACGGGCGCGGCAGCGGTCAGCCCCAGCGGGTTCCGGATCGGCCCCAGATCACGCAGGCTCGGCGCGAACACTCCGGGCCGCAACGCCAGGGCGACGATCCCGGCCGCCATGCCGGCACCATAGAGCCAGGCCACCCAACGCCAGCGCGGGCTCGGCAGGTGACCGTCGGGGAACAGCAGCAGCAGATAGAAGAACAGGCCCAGGCCGAGCACCGTCGTCCAGGAAGCAACCCAGGCCAGCGGTCGCCCGGCCGGAAGGGTCGACCAGCCACCAAGCAGCGCCGACACGGCGTACTCAGCGGCGAAACCGCTCAGCAGGACCACGGTCCCGGCGGCGCACAGGATCCAACCGACGCGGTTACCGGGCTGGCGGCTGACAATCACCGTCCCGACCGCCACCCAGGCCAGGAAGGCCAGGTAGACCACCAGCTCAGCAGCTGTGAAGTCGGCCACGCCGGTGACCGGCCCGCGGGCAAGGCCGAGTCCCCCGGCCATTGTCGCCAGGCAGACCGACAGCGCCAGCACCGACCAGGCAGCCCGGGTGGCCGTCCGCCCCCACACCGGGCCGCGATCTCCAGCGGCAGTTCCAGCGATCATCAAGCCTCGAAACCAGGTCGTTGCTGTCCACCGGACGTGATCATGGCAAGCGATCGTGCCGGTACCGTTACGGGTTCCAGCCGAGCCTTCTGTGATCACCGCCGATGGCATGCATGCGCTCACATAGCGCTAGGTCCGCGTGGCTTCACCGCTTGGCGAAGCCAGAGCGACGCCCTGGTCGGCTGCATCGTCTGATCGACCACCGCCAGCACCTCGGCGGAGAGCGTGTCCAGATCGACCTCATCGCGTAGGCGGGCGCTGAATGCCTCGACCGTCCTGGCCGCATCGTACTTGCGGCGGTTGAAGCGCCGGTCCACCACCGCCTGGATGCGGCGGCGGGCCGGCTGGAAGAGCGCCGCGACGGCCAGGGTGGCACCGGCCACCGCCCAGCTCGGCGGATCTCCGCCCACCCCGCCGAATCCCTGCCCAAGGATCAGGACCACACCGCCGTAGACACCAGCCAGCAGGGCGCTGAGCAGCCCGTAGACCAGGGTGCGGTTGATCAGCCGGTCGATCTCGTACAACCGGTAGCGGAGGATGGCGATGCCGGCGGCGACCGGCAGGAACGCGATCAAGCCGGCGAACAGGAGGTTGCCGATCGCCTCGGGGAGGAGGTCGCCGACGGCGACGAAGGGGACCAGGGCGGCGGCGTAGGTGAACCACTTGAGCTGCTGGCGCTCCTCGCCCCGCGACCGGCGGAAGCGGAGGATCAGCGAGGCGAAGGCGGCCAGCACCGACAGCATCAGCACGAAGGTCAGGAGGGTGCCGGCGGCGCTCTCGTCCGGGTTGCTGGCGGCGGCGATCCCGATCGGGTTGTCGACCGTGCGGCCGCTGTCCAGCACGAAGGTGGGCTGGAGGACGGCCAGGGCCACCATCGCCGCCGTCACGGTCCCGGCCAGCCAGGCGACCGGTCGCCAGCGTGGCGACGGCAGCCGGCCGGTGGGGAACAGCAGCGGGGTGAACACGACGGCCAGGGTGACCGTCGGGTACCAGCTCGACCAGGCGAACCAGGCCGCCACGATGGCGCCGGGCAGGGATCCGGGCCGGGTCTCGTAGGCGTAGCGGCCATAGCCCTCGGCCAGGCCGCCGCCGGCCGCCAGCAGCGCGATGGCCGAGAAGATCCAGCCAATCGGGTTGCCCGGGCGGTGGGCGACGATCAGGGCTCCGACCACCATGAACGCCGAGAACGCCAACCACAGCGGCGCCACCTCGAGCAGGGGCTGGGTCCGGAAGTCGCCGTTGGCGGCTGAGAGCGCGTTGGCCGCCACGAAGATGGCGCCGAATACGGCCAGCAATCCCCAGGCAATCCGGGTTGAGTGCCTTCTCATCCTGGCGTCCCTCGTCGGCTCCTCGGCTGAGTCTCCCCGCCACATGTTCTACCCAGGCATCGTCCCGAGATCGCTACGACAACGCTCCAGGGCCCATGTTGGGAGCTGGTCAAGGCCGGCGTGCATCTCGGCCCGAGTCATGACCGGGTTGGGGCCGCTGCCGTGGCCGCGGGCGGCTTGGCAGTCGGCACACATCAGCACCGTGAACCGACGGCCACGCCCTTGGCCTCACGGTTGCCGGACCGGGCCGTGGGCCGGCTCGCGCCGGGTCATCCCTGGCTGAGCTCGTCCGTGCCGCCGGCGTCGGCTGGGGTGGCGGTCCGGTCGGCGGTCCGCCGTTCCCGGGGGAGCCAGGTGACCGCGTTGGCCACGGCGACGTCCAGCTCGCTGTCCCACAGGGGGCGTTGCGCCTGGGCGAGGACCCTGCCCAGGCCCGATGCGGCGCCCTTCCAGGTGATGCCGATCGCGCCGGCGGCGGCCAGGACGGCCGCGACCACCGCGGACGCCGCCCGGACGACCACCACGACGACCAGGGCCGCGGCCAGGATCGCCGCCACCGCGGTGGTGGCGATCCAGAAGCGGCGCAGGAAGCGCACGGTGAGCCGGCGGAGGTGGCCAAGGAGCTGGTCGGCCGCCCACAGGTAGTCGTCGGTGGACAACAGGTCGAGGCCGTCCCGCTCGCCGGACAGGACGGCCCGCCACAGCTGGCCCTGGCGGTGCAGCGCCCGGGTGACGCTCTCGCGGTCGGGGGCGGCCGACCAGTCCACCGGTCGGGCGGGCGGCGGCCGGGGCCGCCGCGCCGGCGCCTGCCCCGGGTCGTCGACGGCCGGGCGCAGGGTCGGGGCGTCGCTCCAGGCCGCCCACGCCGGGAGCGACCCGCTGACGGCCTCGGCGGCGTGCGGAGGGAACGCCGACCTCAGGTCGGCCAGCCACCCCAGCAGGTTGTCCAGCCGGAAGCGGGCGAAGGTCCGCCGGAAGGTCTCCGGGTGCTTGGCGTCGGGCAGCAGGGCGGTCTGGGCCAGGGCCCGGCCGAGCCCGTAGGCCTTGCCCAGCCGGAAGTCGGCCGCGGTCAGGGCCATCAGCAGCTGGCGGTGCAGCTCGGCCACGGCCGCCCGGAGCTGGCCCGGCTGGCGCACGTCGGCCTCCAGCAGCGCCTGGACGGGACCGGTGTCGGGGGGCTCCTGGCCGGAGCGGCCGAACCGCCAGGCGAACGCAAGATCGACCCGCACCTGGGCGAGCAGCAGCCTGGCCCGGGACACCGGATCGAGCTCGCCGATGCCGGTGAGCCGGTCCACGCCAGCTGGCCGGCGCTGCGCGCCTGGGACGTTGGCGTGGAACAGCTCGGCCACGTGCCAGCCGAGCACGAACGCCGCGACGACCGCGTTCCGGGCGGCGTCGGAGCGGTCGGGGCCCTCAGGCGGTGTCACGGCGCTCCCCAGCTGTCCTTCCTGGGGCGGTGGCGGCCCCGGCATCCAGGCATATGTGCCCGATTGGACGAGAACGCTCGGTATGTTGGCCAATGCCGCCCTGCCTGACAAGGCGCGGCCGGCGCCACCGCGACGCTCTAGCCAGGAAGCGGCGGGAGCACGGAGGGTCGGGCCGGGGCCGGGTCCCGATGCGGTAGGACCCCCAGCTGACCCTGTGGCTCGGCCGGTTCTCGCAGCCGGTCACGGTTCGCCCGAGGCATGCCGGGATGTCCTCTTGGCCGGGTTCGGTCCTTGGGTCAGGTGGTTGATGCCTGAAGATCCGCCCGCAGCAGCTCCAGCGTCAGACGCTCCTTGCGGGCCCGAAGGTCCAGATACAGCAGGACCCCGACCAGCACCCCATAGGGCATGGTGACCGTCGTGGCCACGGCAGCGGCAACTGCCTGCACGAACCAATTGGTGCCGCCGAACGGAGCGGTGATCAGCTCGTTCACTACGCCGGTGAGCAGGCCGGCCACCACCAGGGCGCCGAAGGCGTGCCACCAATGCCCGCCTACCAGCTCCCAGGAGCGCCCCATGGCCTGGGTGCCCCGCCGGCCCTCCACCACCAGCGCCTCGACGCTGACAGCCAGCCGCACCCCGATGTAGATGCCCGGGATGATGAACAGGATCAGCCCACCGATGATGGCCAGCCCGACCAGGACGCTGACCAGCAGCACCGACCCCAGCCGGTGGAACCCGAAGCGGTAGCTCTGCTCCACACTCGGGTCCTCCCCGGCCACTTCGGCCGCCACCGCCCGGGTGATGGCCCCGGTCAACACCAGGTACATCAGCAGCGCGGCCAGGGCCGCCACCAGCCCAGCGGCCCCCACCGCCCAGGTGGCGGTCGAGACCTCCTGCAAGCTGGTGACCTCGCCGCGGGTGCGGATCCAGTCACCAAACAGGTACTGCAGCAGGGTCAAGGGGACGACCACCACCGCGGCGATGGCCAGCAGGGTGCGCCAGTGGCGCTGGTACAGCCGGAACGCCGTCCTGAGGATCTCCCCGATGCCCATTGGTCGGGGCAGTGCCGCCTCGCTGGGCTGCCCGATTGCCTCGCTCATCGCCCGACCTCCTGCCGTCGCCCGCAGGCCGAGGCCAAGGCTGTTGCTCGGCCACCGCACCTACCGCTTCGTAGCACCGATGGTCGAACCCGACAAGAGGGCAACGTCTGCGTGAAGCTGACAGCCACCCAGGGCAACTCGGCGGCACTGGGCTGCCGGAGCCACTCGCTCGCCCGGTCGGTCAGGTGGCCGGGAGCTGCACCACCGACAGGATGTTGCCCTCAGGGTCCTTGAACCAGGCCCCTCGGATGCCGCCCAGGTCGGCGATGCCGTTGACCGTCTTCAGCCCGGGCAGGTCGTAGTCCTCGAACCTCACGCCCTTGCCCCGAAGCTCGGCCACCGTCGCCTCGACATCCCGCACCATGAACGCGCCCAGGGTGTGCTGGGCGGTGCCGGCGTACTCGGTCGGGTAGAGACTGAAGGTGGAATCGCCGGACCGGTAGATGATGCCTCCCGGGTCCTCCGATACGGCCTGGGCGCCGAGGACGTCCTCGTAGAACCTCCTGGTGCCATCCAGGTCCTTGGCCGGAATGGTCGCTCCGAAGGACCATTCGGCCGGCATCGGCATGGTCATCTGCCCCTCCCTCCTTCGGACGCAGGCGGCGCCCGACCCGTTGACGTCCATGCATCGAGGTCACCACGGCGGTTCTCCGGCGGTCGTCAGGGCGCCTGGCGGATCAGCTCGGCTTGGCATAGTCGGCCATGGCCTGGGAGAAGTCGACCGTCACCCACGGTTCGTCACCGACGACCCAGGCGTCATGCCCGGGCTGGATCACGTAGCCGTCGCCGGGCCCGATGCGGGTCTCGGAGCCGTCCTCGACCCGAACGATCGCCGACCCGGACACGCAGTAGCCCTCGTGCAGGAACATGCACCAGTCGGTGCCGGCGATCGGCTTGACGTCATTCGACCAGCGCCAGCCGGGCTCGAACCGGGCCCGGCCGATCATCGTGTCGGCGACGGTCACCATCTCGACGACGCCGTTGGGGAACGACCGCGTCTCGTCCGGCTGGTCGAGGCTCCGCACCTGCACCGTTCCCATCGCGCACCCCCCAGGTCGCAGGAAGAAGCAAGTCTAGCTCGTCAGCTCGGCAGGGTCGAGGCGGTGTGGCAGGAATGCCGCTCTCTCTCATGGGCAGCCCAACGGCGACCCAGGACAGCTCTGCATCTGAGTTGCCTGGCGGGTCGACCCGGGGAGCGACGATTCGGGTTGCTCGTAGACTGCCAGGATGGGCCGGTGCTTGAACTGTCGGCAGGACAACCCCGGGGGGTTCCGGTTCTGCGGGGCGTGCGGGTCGCCGCTGGACATGTCGCGCCACGGGCTGGGGGAGGAACGCAAGGTCGTCACGGTGCTGTTCTGTGACCTGGTGGGCTTCACCGCGCGCTCTGACCGTGCTGATCCCGAGGACGTCGGGGCCATGTTGCGTCCCTTCCACGCCCGGCTGCGCCGGGAGATCGAGCGCGCCGGCGGCACCCTGGACAAGCTCATCGGGGACGCGGTCATGGCCGTGTTCGGCGTCCCGGCGGTCCACGAGGACGACCCGGAGCGGGCGGTGCGGTGCGCGTTGCGCATGCTGGACGCCATCGCCGAGCTGAACCAGGCCCATCCCGCCCTCGAGTTGGCGGTGCGGATCGGCGTCAACACCGGCGAGGCGCTGGTCACCCTGGAACGCGGCGCCGACAGCGAGGGCGTGGTCGGCGATGTGGTCAACACCGCCGCCCGGCTCCAGGGGGTGGCTCCGGTCAACGGGGTGGTCATCGGCGAGACGACCTGGCGGGCCACCCAGGCATTGTTCGAGTGCGAGCAGCTGGCCCCCGTTCAGGTCAAGGGCAAGGCCGAGCCGGTGCCGATCTGGCGGGTGCTTGCGGCGCGCAGCCGGCCGGGCGTGGACCTGGCTGTGCGGCCCCGGACGCCGCTGGTCGGCCGGGGCGAGGAGCTGGTGGCCCTGCAACGCTGCTACCGGCAGGCGTTCGGCGAGCATGCCGTGCAGCTGGTCACCGTGCTCGGCGAGCCTGGGGTGGGCAAGAGCCGGCTGGTGCGGGAGTTCGCCGGCTTCGTCGATGCCCAGCCGGAGCTGGTGGCCTGGCGCCGGGGCCACTGCCTGTCCTATGGCGAGGCCGTCGGTTTCTGGGCTCTGGGCCAGATCATCAAGGCCCAGGCCGGCATCATGGAGTCCGACGACCCCTCGGAGGTTGCGGCCAAGCTGGACACCGCGGTCCACGCCGTTGCCGGTGACGCCGGGGAGCGCGAGTGGCTGAAGGCGCGGCTGGCCCCGCTGGTGGGGCTGGCCACAGCCGCCGCGGCGCCGGCCGGCCGGGACGAGTCCTTCATGGCGTGGCGACGGTTTCTCCACCTGGTCGCGGCGAAGAGCCCCCTGATCTTGGTGATCGAGGATCTGCACTGGGCCGACCCGGCCCTGCTGGATTTCCTCGAGCAGCTGCTCGACCAGGCCAGCTCGGCGGATCTGCTGGTCGTGGTCACGGCCCGGCCGGAGCTGCTTGACCGACGCCCCGGCTGGGGGGCCGGTCGCCCCAACGCGACCACCGTGTCGCTGGCCCCCCTCGACGACGAACAGACCGCGATGCTGCTCGCCGCGCTGCTCGGCCAGTCGATGCTGCCCGCGGAGGTCCATTCGGTGCTCCTGGAGCGGGCTGGCGGCAACCCGCTGTACGCCGAGGAGTTCGTCCGCCTGCTCACCGATCGGGACCTGATCACTCCGCACGGCGACCTGGTGTCGGCGTCCGACCTGCCGCCACCGGAGACGGTGCAGGCCCTGATCGCCGCGCGACTCGACACCCTCGCGCCTCAGCACAAGACCCTGCTCCAGTGCGCCGCGGTGTTCGGCAAGGTGTTCTGGCTGGGAGCGGTGGCCGCCATGGGCGCCGTGGAAGAGGAGGAGGCCCGTAGCGGTCTGGCCCAGCTCCAGCGCAAGGAGCTGATCCGCGCCGCGCGGCTGTCGGCGGTGGAGGGCGAGCTCGAGTACAGCTTCTGGCACGCGCTCATCCGGGACGTGGCCTATGCCCAGATCCCCAGGGCCAGCCGCGCCCGCCGGCACCGGGCGGCCGCCGAGTGGATCCAGGCCCTGGTCGGCGACCGCGTCGCCGACCGCGCCGAGCTGATCGCCTACCACTTCACCCAGGCGCTCGTCCACGCCCGTGCGGCCAGGGAGCCCGACCTGGCGCTGCTGGAGGGATCGGCCCGGGAGGCGCTGGTCCTGGCCGGTGACTGGACGATGGGGCTGGACGTGGCCCGGGCCGAGGCGCACTACCGGCAGGCGCTGGAGCTGTGCCCGCCGGGCACGCCTGGGCGCGCCAGCGTACTGGCAAGGGCAGCCCGGGCGGCGTACCAGGCGGGCCGGCTGGCCGAGGCGGCCGGCGCCTACCAGGAGGCGATCGCCGGCTTCGCCGCCGAGGGCGAGCTGGTGGCACAGGGTGAGGCGTTGAACCGGCTGTCGTCGGTGCTGTGGAACCAGGGCGAGGCCCGCCGCGCCCGCGAGGCCCTCCTCCGCGCCGTCGAGCTGCTGGAGCAGGCCCAGCCCGGCCCGGAGCTGTGCTCGGCCTACGCGCAGATGGCCATGGACCGGGTGATGTCCGGCCACCCGCAGGAGGCGCTGGGCTGGGCCGACAAGGCCCTCGCCCTGGCCGAGGAGCTTGGCGGGCTGCCCGAGGAGCGGCTGCGGGCCCTGGACTCCCGCGGGGTCGCGCGTGGCGACCTCGGCGACCTCGGCGGGATGGACGACCTGCGCGCCGCCCTGGAGCTGGGCCTGGAGGCAGGCGCCAGCGTCGACACCTGGGTGGTCTACAACAACCTGATCGAGCCGCTGTGGCTCACCGACGGCCCGGTCGCGGCCCTGGCGACCTGCCAGGAGGCGATCAGGTTCACCGAGCGGCGCGGGCTGGGGGAGGGAAGCGCCTGGATCCGTTCGGCGACCCTGGTCCCCCTGCTGGACCTGGGCCGCTGGGACGAAGCGGTGGACACCGCCGATGCCCTGATCGCCTGGGAGCGCGACCACGGCGGCCAGTATCTGTCGCAGATGGCCCACCAGGTCAAGGCCAGGGTCCTCCTCTGGCGCGGTGAGCCGCAGGCCGCCCGCACCCTGGCCCGGGCGTTCCTGCCCCGAGCCCGGGAGATCGACGACCTGCAACTGCTGGTGCCGGCGCTGGCCACCGCCGCCGCCGTCGAGCAGGCGGCCGGCCGACCCACGGCCGCCGGCGCTCTGGTCGAGGAGGTGCGGCGGGTGGTTAGCGACCGCAGCGGAGGCCGCTGGTATCTGGGTCAGCACGTCGCCGACCTCGTGCGCGTCTGCGTGGCCGTTGGTCAGCGCGCCACTGCGGAGGCGCTCGCCGCGCAGGCCCACGACGGCCTGGCCCGCAGCCGGCATGGGCTCCTGGTCGCACATGCCGTGCTCGCCGAGGCCGACGGGGCCCTGGAGGAGGCGGCGCTGCGCTATGACCAGGCCGCGGCCCGCTGGGCCGACTACGGCCACCAGCTGGAGTGGGCCCGGGCCCTGCTCGGCGCCGGCCGCTGCCTGCTCACCCTCGGCCGACCGGAGGGCCGGGTTCAGCTCCAGTCGGCCCGCAGCCTATTGGCGACGCTCAACGCCGGGCCGCTGTTGACTGAGGCTGACGCGGCGCTCATGACCATCGCCGGACGTGACGACCAGCGGCGCTAGCTCGCCCGGAGTGCGGCCGTCGGTTAGATCGGTGCGGCGTCTCCCTGGCGGGTGGTCGGTGGGTCGGTGAGCGGTGGGGCTCGGTGCCGGGCCAGGACCGGCAGGAGGATCCTGGGGCGGACGAGGGAGGCCGGGGGGTGCCGGAGGTTGACGACGTTGACGAAGGCCGTGTTGACCGTGGGGTTGCCGTTGGCGACCTCGAGCACCCGGTCGGCGTAGCGGTGCATGATGCGGGTCGGCAGGTCGAGCCGTGCCCCCTCGGTCCATGGGTAGCGCAGGTCCTCGGTGGTGGCCATTGTCCAGGCGCCGGCGCTGGTCCTGGCCACTTGCCGCTGCGCCTGCCAGGCACGACCGAGAGGGCCGGTATCGGAGCGTCGCCGCTGCTCGGCCAGGATGTGGTCGAGGGCGACGGCGGTCATGGCGGTTACGGTCATGCCCTGGGCGTAGATCGGGTTGAAGGTGCAGCTGGCATCCCCGATGACCACGAACCGCTCCGGCCACCGGCGCAGCCGCTCGAAGTGGCGACGTCGGTTGTCGGTATTGCGGAAGCTGTAGATCGGCGAGACCGGCTCGGCATCCTTGATCGTCTCGTGGAGCAGGGGGCTGCGCAGGCCGCGGGCGAACTCCAGGAACCCGGCGTCGTCGGTCGGTGGATGGTCGTGGCCGGCGCCGATCAACGCGACCATCCAGCGGCCGCCTTCGATGGGGACCAGGGCACCGCTGCGGGCGTTGCCGGGCGGCTTGGCGTTGAGCACGAGCATCCGCCATCCGGCCTTGAAGCCGGCCGGGATCGCATACTGTCGGCTCGCGTAGCCGAGCAGGGAGTTGATGCTGGTCTCGGCCGGTGGCTGGTAACCGCGTTCGGCCAGCCACTGGGGGGCTCGGGACTGTCGGCCGCTGGCGTCCACCACGAGATCGGCCGCCACATCGGTGGCAGGGCCGCTCGCCTCCGGGCGGCCGTCGCGCGAGCGTAACCGGACGCCGGTCACCGAATCCCGGCTGGGGTCGGTCAGCAGGCCGACGGCCTCACACCCCTCCAGCAACTGCACGTTGTCCAGGGCCGTGACTCTGGCGCGTGCCTGCCATTCGATGAGCTCGCGGCTGGCGCCGAGCAACCGGATCGGTGACCGGTAGCGCCGGGCCCAGCCGGCCGCGTTCAGCCACAGGCTTTCGGATCCCTCCACCACTGGGGCGCCGGCCGCGACCAGGTCGGCTTCGAAGCCGGGGAACAGCTGTTCCAGGCACTCCAGGCCGCGACCCAGCAGCACATGCAGATGCCGGGACTGCGGCACCCCCCGCCGGAAGGCTGGCCGGTCCGGGAGCCGGTCGCGGTCGACCACCCAGACCTGCTCGAAGTGGCCGGCCAGGACCCTTGCCGCCAGCAGGCCGGCCATCCCGCCACCCACCACGACGGCGTGGGCGCGCTGTCCGCGGGCGGCGCCGCGGCCGATCTGACCCATCGGTTCCTCCAGTGCAGAGAAGAAAGGATAGGACTGGCCATCGGAACCGTCGCGTCAGCTTGGCGCCGCGGCGCGACGGTGACAGATTCACGTCATGGCCGTTTCGACCTCGCCGGCGCGAGTAGACGGGCTTCCGGCCCTACCCGGGGTCGAGCATCACTGGCTGGACATCCCAAGCCGCGCAGGACGAGTACGGCTGCATGTGGCCGAGGCGGGCACGGGTGCGCCGATGTTGCTGCTCCATGGCTGGCCACAGCACTGGTGGTGCTGGCGCGCCGTCATCGAGCGGCTCCGTAACCACTACCGCCTGCTCGTGCCGGACCTGCGCGGCTTCGGCTGGAGCGAGGCGCCCGGCGCCGGCTACAGCGCCGCCGGGTTCGCCAGTGATGCGGCCGGCCTGCTGGACGCCCTCGGTCTCACCCGCGCCCATGTGGTCGGCCACGACTGGGGAGGGTTCGCGGCGATCCTCCTCGGATTGCGACATCCCGAGCGGGTCGACCGGCTGCTGCTGTCCAATACGCCCGGCCCGTGGGTACCGCTGAACGCCCGGACCGTGGCCGGTCTGCGGCGGGCCTGGTATGCGGGCCTGGTGGCAACCCCCGTCCTGGGCGAGCGCGTGACTGGCCACCCCAAGTTCATCCCCTGGTTCCTGCGGCTGGGTGGCAAGGCGGCCCTGTTCGCCGACGAGGACGCGACGCTCTACGCCGGGCAGTTCCGCGACCCCGCCCGGGCCGCGGCGGCATCACGGCTGTACCGGTACTACCTCCAGACGGCCCGGGAGGTCCTGCTGCGCCGTGCCTTTGCCGGTCAGCGGCTGGAGGCGCCGACCCGGCTGCTGTTCGGCGCCGACGACTTCTACATCCCTCTGGCGGTCCTGGAGGGGGTCGAGGCCCACGGCGACGACTTCGCCCTCGAGGTCGTCAGGGGCTGCAGTCACTGGATGCCAGAGGAGCGCCCCGACCTCATCGCCGACAGGGCCCTGGCCCTGTTTGGCTGACGATGTCCGCTCTGGGTAGACCGCGGTTCGCCTGCCTGGTCTACTCCGGCCAGGGGACCTGGGGGGAGCGGTAGTAGTTCACCGCCATGGCCGACCATCGCGGCCCGTGGGTGGCGATGCGGCGCCGGTAGTCCTCCCAGTTCCGTGTGGTTGCCGGCGACCAGGCGACCTCGGCGAGGCCGGGGAGCCGGGGGAAGGCCATGAACTCAAGGTCGTCGAGGCTGTCGAGGGTCTCGGTCCACAGCTGGGCTTCCACCCCGCGCACGTGGTCGTCGCCGATGCCGTCCAGCAGGGTCGTCGGGTTCCAGTCGTAGGCGTCGCGGACCTCCACGTACCCCGCCCAATCCAACCCGAGCTCGGTGCCCTTGTCGTACTTCATGTCCAGGTAGGCGCGTGACGCCGGCGACAGCACCAGCTTGGTGCCCCGCCGGGCGGCTTCTTGGACGGCGTCGGGCGGGGCAAGAGTGTTCCAGTACTGGGCGACGGTGTCGGGCAGCAGCCTTGCCGTGGTGACCTCCTGCCAGCCGATCACCTGCTTGCCGTGCCCG
>DATABK010000815.1:0-5231 GCA_036259695.1 Actinomycetes bacterium
CCGGCCGCTGACCGCGGCCAGGGCGCCGACCCAGCCGACCCGGTCCAGCACCGACAGGTCCTGGAGGGCGGCCTTCTCCTCGGCCGGCAGGGCGTCCAGGCGGGCGGCGATGATGGCGTGGACCGTCTCGGGCAGGGGCAGCCGCTCGGCCGGGGCGCCGGGCATGGGGTGGTGGTCGCGCACCATGCGCACGTACTCCTCGGCGAACAGGGGGTTGCCGCCGGCCGCGGCCAGCAGGGCCGGGCCGACGCCGGTGGGCAGCCGGTGCGCGGCCAGCAGGGTCTCCAGCAGGTGGCCGGTGTCGGACTCCGACAGCGGCTCCAGCTCGATGGTGACCGAGGGGTCGCCGCTGCCCGGCCAGCCGGGCCGGCGGGCCAGGAGCTCGCGGCGGGCGGTGGCCACGATCAGCAGCGGGGCCGCCGGCGGGGTCCGGGGGCGCAGTGGCCGCCCGTGCCGGTCCAGGGCCGCCTGCCCGGTCGGCTCCAGCAGCTCCTCCAGGAAGTCGAGCAGGGCGTCGTCGGCCCAGTGCAGGTCCTCCAGGACCAGGACCAGGGGCCGCCGGGCGGCCAGCCCGTACAGGAAGCGCCGCCAGGCGGTGAACGCCTCGTCGCGGCGGCCCTGCTGGACCGGGGCGCCGTCGCCCTCGCCGACCAGCCCGCGCAGGTGCCAGGTGACGCGCTCGATGGCGTCGGGGTCGTCGGCCATGGCGTGGGCCACGACCCGGGACAGGCGTCGGCCGACCCGGTCGGGCGAGTCGGTCTCGAGGATGCCGGCCTCGGCCTTGACGATCTCGGCCAGGGCCCAGTAGGTGACCCCGCCGCCGGTGGGCGAGGAGCGGCCCTCGTCCCAGGGCGAGGAGCGGCCCTGGCGCCAGCTGACCAGGTCGTCGTCGGCGTCCAGGGCCCGGCCGAGCTCGGCCACCAGCCGGCTCTTGCCGATCCCGGGCGGGCCGAGGAGGGTGACCAGCTGGGGCCGGCGGCCGTCCCGGGCCCGCCGGAACGCCTCCAGCAGCAGGCCCAGCTCGCGGTCGCGGCCGATCAGCGGCACCGGCCCGGCGGCCAGGCCGTCCATGCCGGAGCGGTTGCGGGGCTCGAGGGCGCTCCACACGCTCATCGGCCGGGCCCGTCCGGCCAGGGCGAGCAGGCTGGCCGGGCCGTAGCTGATGGACCGCTCGGTGGCCCGGCCGGTCGCCTCCGAGACCAGCACGGTGCCGCTGGGGGCGGCCTGCTGGAGCCGGGCGCAGGTGGCCACCGGGTCGCCGGCGACCCGCACCCCGTCGGTGACCAGCGCCTCCCCGGTGGTCACGGCCACCCGCAGCTCGACCCCGTCGGCGTCGGCCAGGGAGTCCCGGATGGCCAGGGCGGCCCGCACGGCCCGCTCGGGGTCGTCCTCGCGGGTCTGGGGGACCCCGAAGGTGGCCATGGTGATGCCGCCGATGGCGTGCTCGACCGTGCCCCCGAAGCTCTCGATCTCGGCCCGGACCCGGTCCAGGTGCCGGTCGAGCATGTTGGAGACGTCCTCGGGGTCGCGCTCCCCGGCCTCGCCGAGCGGCTCGTCGACCTCGGCGAACAGCACCGACACGAGCTTGCGCTCCACGCTCCCGCCACCCTCGGCGGCCGTCCCGCCGCCGTGGTCGGGGCCCGGGTGGCCGTCGTCGGGCTCGCGGTCGCCGGCTCGGGCCGGGACCAGCAGGTCCAGCGCCGGGTCCTGGGCCAGGATGGCCTGCTCGAGGCGCTGGAGGCCGACGCTGGGCTCGATCCCGAGCTCGTCGACCAGCACCTTGCGGGCCGCCCGGTAGGCGGCCAGGGCGTCGGCCTGGCGGCCCGAGCGGTAGAGGGCGAGCATCAGCTGGCCGTGGAGGTGCTCGCGCAGCGGGTACAGCCGGACCAGCGCCTCCAGCTCGGCCACCAGCTCGTGGTGGCGGCCCAGGGCCAGCTCGGCCTCGATCCGGGCCTCGATGGAGGCGACCTGGAGCTCCTCGACCCCGACCAGCTCCGGCCAGGCGATGTCGGCCGAGGCGGCCACGTCGGCCAGGGCCGGGCCGCGCCACAGGGCCAGGGCCTGGCGGAGCAGGTCGGCCGCCCGGGCGGGGTCGCCGTTGGCCAGGGCCTGGCGGCCCTCGCGGTCCAGGCGCTGGAAGCGGTGCAGGTCGAGGCGCTCGGGGTCGACCTTGAGCAGGTAGCCGGGGTCGCGGGTGACCAGGGTGCGGGGCGGGCCGGCGCCGTTGCCGGCCTCGATCGCCTTGCGCAGGGCGGCCACGTGGTTCTGGAGGGACTGCTTGACCGTCGGCGGGGGCTCCTCGCCCCAGACGGCCACGATCAGCTCCTCGGTCGAGACGACCTGGTTGGGATGGAGCAGCAGCTTGGCCAGCAGCATCCGGTGCTTGATGCTGCCGAGGCGCAGCGGCCGCTCGCGCTGGCGAGCTTCCAGCGGGCCGAGGAGGAAGAAGTCGATCGTGCCTACCACCACGCCGACCTACGATCGTTTGCCTTGGCTGTCTGGATCCTCTGACTGAGGCCGAATGAACCGAATAGGCGGGAGTGTATCTGGCCGGCCACGGAATACCTAGTTCCGAGCTTGGGCGTAGATGAGTTCGCTGAGGGGCTCGGCCGGGCCGACCTGCTCAAGGCGCTCGCCGATGGACAGGGGCAGCAGGGGCAGGGGGGTGTCCAGGTCGCGCACCCAGGCGGCCACGGCGCCGCCGGCGTGCTGGCTGGGCGGGACCACCACCCAGCCGCCGCAGGCCCGCCACTCGGCCCTGGCCAGCCCCCACGGGCGCTGGCTGGCCAGGCCCGTCGGGGCGAAAAGGAAGTGCCAGGTGTCGCCGCCGGTCCGCACCAGCGGGCCGGCCGAGCGGAGGGCCTCGCCGATCACCCGCCAGCGGGCGGTGTCTCCGGTCGAGCCGTGCACGATCAGGGCGTCGAAGCTGACCCCGCTGGCCAGGCCGACGTTGGCGTCCGGGAACCGCCGCCACCACCAGGTGAGCCGGATGGGGTCGGTGGTGGCGTCGGCGGCCCCGTGGGAGGGCAGCGGGTGGGCGCCGATCCTGGCGCACGCCGGCTCGCCGCACGAGCAGGCCACGGCCGTGGTCCGCCGGTTGCGGACCGCGTAGTGGAGTGGGACGACGGGAAGGCCGCGGCGCGCGTAGTCGAGGGCGGCCAGGTAGCGCGCTCCAGCCTGGGGGACCTGGGGCATCGGCACCTTCCTCCTGCAAGCTGCACTCGTCCGGGCAAGCCTGCCGGGTGCCGCCAACGAGTCGCTCACGGCGCCCCGGCCTTTACCTGCTCCCCGCGGCTTCCTATGCTCCCCAGCACGCAGCCTCTCCGAGCCGAGGTGGGTCGCCATGAGCGAGGACGCGATCGCGGTCGAGCGCCGGGAGATCGAGCAGGAGGTCAGCGGCCGCACGCTGTGCGACCTGCTGGCCGAGCACGCGGCCGGGCACGGGGACGCGCCGGCCATGTCCTGGAAGCGGGACGGCGCCTGGCAGACCCTGTCCTGGCGCGACTACCGGGAGCGGGTCGCCGAGGCCGCCATGGGGCTGGCCGCCCTCGGGGTCGGCACGGGCGACTTCGTGGCCATCATGGCCACCAACCGGCCCGAGCACGTCCTCGCCGACCAGGCCGCCATCCACGCCGGGGCCACCCCGACCAGCTTCTACTTCACCCTCGCCCCCGAGCAGCTCCGGTACGTGGCCGGCCACTGCGAGGCCAAGGTGGCCGTGCTCGAGGACCGGGACATGCTCAAGCGCTGGCAGGACGTCCGCGACGGCCTGCCAGCCCTGCGGCACCTGGTCCTGCTGGACGGCGCCGAGGAGACCGACGGCCCCGACGTGCTCGGCTGGGACGAGCTGGTCCGGCGGGGCCGCGAGGCGCTGGCCGCCGACCGGTCCGGCTTCGAGGAGCTGCGGGGCCGGGTCGGGCCCGAGGACAACGCGGCCCTGCTCTACACCTCGGGGACCACCGGCCCGCCCAAGGGCGTGCTCCTGACCCACCACAACCTGCTTTTCGAGTCCACCGCCCTCCTGCGGCTGACCCAGCTCGAGCCCGAGGGCAGCTCGGTGTCGTACCTGCCCCTGGCCCACATCGCCGAGCGGGTGCTGTCGATCTACGTGCCCCTGGCCCTGCGGACCCATGTCTGGTTCTGCCCAGATCCGGCCCAGGCGGTCGAGTACGTGCGCGAGGCCCGGCCGACGATCTTCTTCGGCGTGCCCCGGGTGTGGGAGAAGGTCCGGGCCGGCATCCAGGCCAAGCTGGCCGCCGAGGAGAACGAGCGCAAGCGCAAGATCGCCCAGCGGGCGGTCTCCACCGGCCTGGAGGTCGTCCGCAGGACCCAGCGGGGCCAGGCGGTGCCGTTGGGGCTGCGAGCCAGGCACGCCCTCCTCGAGCGGCTGGTCCTGGCCAAGGTCAGGCACGCCATCGGGCTCGACCGCTGCACCTTCGCCTCCAGCGCGGCCTCGCCCCTGGCCGTCGACGTGGCCGAGTTCTTCGCCGCCCTCGGCCTGCCCCTGGTCGAGGTCTACGGCATGACCGAGACCACCGCGGTGGCCGCCGGCAACCCGCCCGGCAAGGTCAAGATCGGCACCGTCGGCCCGGCCCTGCCCGGGGTCGAGATCCGCCTCGCCGACGACGGCGAGGTGCTGGTCCGGGGGCCGATCAACACCCCCGGGTACTTCAAGCAGCCGGAGGCCACGGCCGAGCTGATCGACGCCGAGGGCTGGCTGCACACCGGTGACGTCGGCGAGCTCGACGGCGACGGCTACCTCAAGATCGTCGACCGCAAGAAAGAGCTGATCATCACCTCCAGCGGCAAGAACCTGTCCCCGGCCAACATCGAGGGGCTGCTCAAGGAGCACCCGCTGATCGGCCAGGCCCTGGTCTACGGCGACAACCGGCCGTATGTGGTGGCCCTGATCGTGCTCGACCACGAGCTGGCCCCGGCCTGGGCGGCCCGCAACGGCCTGACCGGCTCCGACCTGGCCGACCTGGCCGCCCACGAGCGGGTCCGCTCCGAGATCCAGCTCGCCGTGGACCGCTGCAACCAGCGCCTGGCCCGGATCGAGCAGGTCAAGCGGTTCGAGGTCCTCCCGGTCGAGTGGACCGCCGAGAGCGAGGAGCTGACCCCGACCCTGAAGCTGCGCCGCCGCATCATCCACGCCAAGTACGCCGAGCGCATCGACGCCCTCTACCGGGACTGAGCGGGTCAGCGGCGCAGCAGGCGGACGCGGCGGCGGG
>DATABK010000816.1:0-2421 GCA_036259695.1 Actinomycetes bacterium
CCGCTGGGTGCTGGACCTCCGCACCGGCGGCGGGCACGTGGCCGTGATCGGCAGCCCCCAGTCGGGCAAGACGACCCTGCTGCGGACCCTGGTCACCGCCCTGGCCCTCACCCACACCCCCCGCGAGGTGGCGATCTACGGCGTCGACCTGGTCGGCGGCGGGCTGCTGGCCCTGTCGGGCTTCCCGCACGCGGGCGGGATCGCCGGCCGCGCCGACCGGGAGCGGGTGCGGCGGACCTTCGAGGAGGTCGCCGGCATGCTCACCCACCGCGAGCGGGTGTTCCGGGAGCGGGGCATCGACTCGGTGGAGAGCCTCCGGGCCCGCCACGCCGCCGGCGAGCTGCCCGAGCTGCCCATGGCCGAGGTGGTCCTGGTGGTCGACGGCCTCGGACTGGTCCGCTCCGAGCACGAGGAGCTGGAGCCGGTGGTCGCCGACCTGCTCCAGCGCGGCGGGGGCTACGGCATCCACCTGGTCGGGTCGCTGCTGCGCTGGAACGACCTGCGCATCGCCCTCCAGCCGGCCTTCGGGACCCGGCTGGAGCTGCGGCTGAACGACCCCACCGACTCGGCCACCGACCGGCGGCTGGCCGCCACCATCCGCCACGACCAGCCCGGGCGGGTCCTGACCGGCGACCGGCTGTTCGCCCAGACGGCCCTGCCCAGGGTGGACGGCGTCCCCCGCGACGCCGGGCTCGGCCAGGTCGTGGAGCAGCTGGCCGACGCCGTCCGGGCCGCCTGGACCGGCGAGCCGGCCCCGCGGGTCCGGGTCCTGCCCCCGCGGGTGGCCGCGGCCGGCCTGCCCGGCGTCCGGGAGGCACCCCGGCGGGTCCCGGTCGGGGTGGACGAGACCACGCTGTCGCCGCTGCTGCTCGACCTGTTCGACCGCGACCAGCATCTGCTGGTCCTCGGCGACGGCGAGTGCGGCAAGACCAACCTGCTGCGCCTGGTCGCGCGCGGCCTGGCCGACCGGTTCGGCACCGACGAGCTCGTCTTCGCCGTGATGGACCCGCGGCGGGGGCTGCGCGACGCCGTCGGAGAGGACCACCTGGGCGGGTACGCGGGCAACGGCAAGGTCTGCGGCGGCCTGGCCGCCGGCATCGCCAAGGAGCTCGACAAGCGCATGCCCGAGGCGGTCGACGACCAGCAGGCCCTGGCCGACGGCGGCTGGTTCACCGGGCCGCGGATCGTGGTCCTGGTCGACGACTACGACATGCTGACCGCCGCCGGCCAGCAGCCGCTGGCCCCGTTCCTGCCCTACGTGCCGTCGGCCCGGGACATCGGGCTGCATTTCGTGGTCGCCCGCCGGGTCGCCGGCGCGGCCAGGGCCCTGTACGACCCGTTCCTGCAGGCGCTGCGGGAGAGCGGCACCAGCGGCCTGGTCATGGCCGGGGACCGGGGCGAGGGCCAGCTGTTCCCTGGCGTCTACGCCGGCGCCCAGCCGCCCGGCCGGGGCCTGTGGGTCCGGCGGGGCGAGCCCACCCGGCTGGTCCAGACGGCCCTGGCCGAGCCGGCGCCCCAGCGGGTCGGCACGTGACCCGGGACGTCGTCGCCCTGCTGGCCACGGCGCCGGACGTGCATGACGTGGCCGCAGCCCTGCTGGCGGCGGGCGAGCGGTTCCGGGTCCGCTCGGCCGCCGGCGGGGCGGTGGTGCAGCTCTGCGACGACCAGGGCCGGCCGCTGGTCTCGATCGAGGTGCCGGTGCTGGTCCGGGTCCCCGGCGAGGTCGAGCGGCTGCTCGGCGACCGGGTGGCGGGCGCCCCGGCGCCGCCGCTGTGGTGGGTGGAGACCCGCGCCCCCGGCAACCGCGAAGGGGCCGAGCGGCTCGGCCGCCGGTTCGCCGAGACCCTGGCCGAGCGCTGCCGTGGGGTCGTCTGGCCGCCGGAGGCGGAGCCGTGACCGGGGCCGGCACCGGCGGGGCCGGCGACGCCGGGGCGGCGGTGGCCGAGGCCCATCCGGCCGTCGACGTGGTCACCGGCCGGGTCGCGGTGGTGCTCCAGGACCGGCCGGTGGTGCCGTTCAGCGCCTGGCTGGCCGACGCGGTCCGCGTCTGCGCCGGCTCGGGGCGGGGCCTGCAGGTGGTCACCCCCCCGGGGGCCAGGCTGACCACGCCGCTGCGTCTGGCCCTGGACGGCCCCGACACCCGCTGGGTGGTCCGCGACGCCACGGGCGCCACCTGCTACGACGGGCTCAGCGGGCGACGCCTGCACTGGGACGGCGACGCCTTCGTGCCCGCCCCGGCCGGCCCCGACCACGGCCCGGCGCTGGCGACGGAGTTCGTCGACCGGGAGGCGCCGGCCGGGCGCCAGCTCCTTCTCGAGGTTCGCCTGCGCCACCCGGCCACGGCCACGGCCCGGCTCGGCGGGGCCCTGGAGGTCCTGTGCGCCGCCCTGACCGGCGAGCCGCCCCGGGGCTGGGGCACCG
>DATABK010000817.1:0-2393 GCA_036259695.1 Actinomycetes bacterium
GCCACTCCTTGCCTTGCTCGTTCCTTACATGTACAGCCCGCCGTTGATCCCATACACCTCGCCGCAATCCCTCTGGCACCACCGGTGACAAGCGCAACCTGACCTTCCATGCTGCCCATAAGGGGGTCCCTTCCTGGTCCGGGATTCAGCTGACAGCGGGGGCAGAGCGGGACGCCTGGGTGCCTCCTTCGGCGAGATGCCGGCCACAGGAGCCTGGCGCAGCCGGCCCGACCGGCTCGGGACAGCGACGGGGTCGCACGACCGACCGTCGCCCGGATTCGACGCTAAGGAGCGGCCCGGGTCTCGTCCAATCCAAAAAAGCATGTGATGGATAGGTTCTTTGGATTCGACATGCTCCGCGGATGGTCCCCATATTCATGCTGAGTACCTCCTGGCGACGACGCTTGAAGGCGCTGCAGGTGATCCCGGGAGAGGGGGAACGCTGATGCCGACTGGAGCCTCCCTACACGTCCGGAACGGTGCCCGCTGGGAGGACGCCTACGGCCGCTGCCGCTCGGTGGCACCGGAAGCATTCGAGCCCGGCCGGGTCCTCAACCTCTGGAACGGGAAGTGGCACGCCGCCGGGAACCCGGCCGAGGCCACCAGCCCGGTGGACGGCCAGCCGATCGCCGGGCCGCCGATACTCCAGCTGGAGCATGCCCTTGAGGCCGTGGCCGCGGCCAACGCCGAGCACCAGCAATGGACCACGGTCGACCTGGACGAGCGGCGGGCCCGGGTCGCCCGGTGCGTTGACCAACTCGAGGAGCACCGCGAGCTGCTCGCCCTGCTGCTGGTCTGGGAGATCGGCAAGCCCTGGCGCCAGGCGCTGACCTCGGTGGACCGCACGATCACCGGGGTGCGCTGGTACCTGGACGAGATCGAGCCCATGGTGGCCGGCCGCCAGCCGCTGGCCGGCCCCGTCTCCAACATCGCCTCCTGGAACTACCCGCTGAGCGTGCTCGTCCACGCCATGCTCGTCCAGCTGCTGGCCGGCGACGCGGTGATCGCCAAGACACCGACCGACGGCGGTCTGTGCGCGCTCACCCTGTCGGCCGCGTTCATGCGTCGCTGTGACCTCCCCGTCACCCTGCTCAGCGGGTCGGGCTCGCGGCTGTCCCCGGCCCTGGTGCTCAGCGACGACATCGGCTGCCTGGCCTTCGTGGGCGGCCGGGATGCCGGCGGCCAGATCGCCAGCCAGCTCGTCCAGACCGACAAGCGCCACATGCTGGAGCAGGAGGGCCTCAACGCCTGGGGGATCTGGGACTTCAGCGACTGGGACAGCCTGGCCGTGCACCTCAAGAAGGGCTTCGAGTACGGCAAGCAGCGCTGCACCGCCTACCCCCGCTACGTGGTCCAGCGGACACTGTTCGACCAGTTCCTGACGATGTACCTGGAGGTCGTCCGGTCGCTGGCCTTCGGCCACCCGCTGGCCGTGGCCGACCCCGACGACCAGCCGCCCGAGCTGGACTTCGGGCCGCTCATCAACGCCGCCAAGGTCGACGAGCTGAAGCAGGAGATCGACCTGGCCATCCAGATGGCCGCCACCCCCCTGTACCGGAGCTCGCTCTCCGACGGCTGGTTCCTGCCCGGCCAGGACACCTCGGCCTACCTGCCGCCGGTGGCCCTGCTCGACCCGCCCGGGGCCAGCGCGCTCGGCCACGCCGAGCCGTTCGGCCCGGTGGACACGGTGGTGCTCGTCGACTCCCCGGCCGAGCTGGTGGCCGAGATGAACGCCTCCAACGGTTGCCTGGTCGCCTCCCTCGCCTGCGACGACGAGCAGCAGGCGCGGCAGTTCGCGGCCGAGGTCCACGCCTTCAAGATCGGCATCAACAAGCCGCGCTCCCGCGGCGACAAGGCCGAGCCGTTTGGGGGCCGGGGCGCGTCCTGGAAGGGCGCCTTCGTCGGCGGCGAGCTCCTGGTCCACGCCGTGACCCAGGGACCGCCCGGCGAGCACCTGTTCGGGAACTTCCCCGACTACCAGCGCTACCCACCGGTCTGAGCCGACCGCCCGGCTCCACGCCTTGCGGCTGCCCTTGGACATGCCGGCCAGCCGGTGACGTGCCGGCGTCATCTCAGGTGCGGCGGGGCACCGGCTGCAGGTGCCCGACGAACCAGTCGCGGGCCAGGCGGGCGACCTCCTCGAGGGCGCCCGGCTCCTCGAACAGGTGGGTGGCGCCGGGGACGATCGCCAGGGTCGTCTCGCCATCCAGCTCCCGCATGGCCGTGCGGTTGAGGTCCAGAACGGTCCGGTCACGCTCCCCCACGATCAGCAGGACGGGCTGGCGGACCAGACGTAGCAGCCCGCCGGCCAGGTCCGGCCGCCCGCCGCGGGAGACGACCGCCTCCACCGAGGCCGGCCGGGCGGTGGCCGCGACCAGCGCCGCCGCCGCACC
>DATABK010000818.1:0-4009 GCA_036259695.1 Actinomycetes bacterium
GGCGTGGTGCGGTGCCGCTGAGGGCGCCGGTCCTGCACGTCCCTGCTGGCAGGCACCGTGCGCGCCTGCAGGCCAGATCCTCGCCGTCCACGCCACCGATGGCGCTCCAACGGCCCGACCGAGGCCGTCGGCTCGCTGATCAAGAGGGTCAAGCCCGTCAGGCACGGCGTCGGCAAGGGTCGCCAACTACATTCCTCGCCGCTGGCCCTGGCGGTGAGATGCTCCTGCCCCCACGATGTGGTTGATCAGCGCGTGCCATACAGCACAAACGCTTTCCAGCTCATTGCGCTTCCTTTACCATTCGACAGATATCGTCAGGAACGCCTGCCGCCTGGCTTTGTGGGGGGAGGAGGGCGGCGATGACCGAAGGGAAACGTCAGCTTCGGCTCCAGGTCGACGACGAGGACGCTGATCCGGAAGAGCTCGCCCAACTGACGGCTCGGCTTCGCGATGAGCTGCTCGAGCTCGACGTGGAAGCGGTCGAACGACCACGGGAGGGATCGCCGCCGCCGGGAACGCGAGCGGTTGAGCTCGTGGCGGTTGGCACGCTGCTCGCGTCCTTTGCCAAGCCGGAGCTGCTCACAGGGATCGTCGCTGCGATTCGCTCCTGGCTTGGCCGAAGCGGTCAGCGCACCGTCAAGCTCGAGCTGGACGGTGACCTGCTGGAGCTGACCGGGGTGTCGTCGGAGGAGCAGCGGCGTCTTACCGACGAGTGGCTGCGCCGCCACACGGCCCGATGAGCCGGCGATGGACGGCAAGCGCTCCGCCCTGATCCTCGCCAGCTACGACTACGAGGATCCAGGGCTCCAGCTGTTGCGGGCCCCGGCTCGCGATGCCGAGGCGCTGGCGCGGGTGCTGCGGGATCCGGAGATCGGTGGCTTCGAGGTGCGCACGGTGCTGAACCAGCCCGCCCACATGGCCAATCTGGCGGTGGAGGAGTTCTTCGCCGAGCGTCGCCCCGATGACCTGCTGGTGCTCCACTTCTCCGGCCACGGCGTGAAGGACGACAGCGGCGAACTGTATTTCGCCACCGCCGACACAAAACTCCGCCGGCTGGGGTCGACCACGGTGTCAGCCGGCTTCGTCAACCGGCAGATGAGCCGCAGCCGCTCCCGGCGGGTCGTGTTGCTGCTGGACTGCTGCTACGCCGGCGCGTTCGAGCGGGGCATGGCGCCCAAGGCCGACCAGGCGGTCCACGTCGAGGACCAGTTCGGTGGACGGGGTCGAGCGGTCATCACCGCTTCGGGGGCGATGGAGTACGCGTTCGAGGACGCCGAGCTGACCGCCACCAGCGAGCTTCGGCCGTCGGTGTTCACCAGGGCGGTCGTGGAGGGTCTGGAGTCGGGGGACGCCGACCGTGACCAGGATGGCTTCGTTGGCCTGGACGAGCTCTACGACTACATCTTCGACCGGGTGCATGAGGTCACGCCGAATCAGACGCCCGGCAAGTGGACCTTCGGCATCCAGGGTGAGCTGCACATCGCCCGCCGCCGCGGATCGGCCACCAAGCCGGTGGCGCTCCCGGAGGGGTTGCGGCAGGCGCTGGACCAGCCCCTGGTCGGGATCCGCCTCGGGGCCGTGCAGGAGCTGGAGCGGCTCCTTGGAGCCCGCCATGCCGGGTTGGCGCTGGCGGCCAGGCAGACTCTCGAACGCCTTCGGGACGACGACAGCCGAGCTGTCGCGGCCGCGGCGGCCGCCGCACTGGATCCCAAGCCACCCCCGGCCGCGCCCACCGCTGAGCCCCCTGCGCCTCCGGCGAAACCGCCGGCGCCGCCGATGGCGCCACCGCCAGCCAGGGAGCCGATGGCGTCGGCAACGGAGCCGGTCACGGCCAAGCCCGAGCCGGCCCTGCCGGTGGTCGACCCCGAGCCGGCCCTGCCGGTGGTCGACCCCGGGTCGGCGACGTCCCGTCCGGCCGGACGAGCGGCAGTCACCGAGCGACCGGCCCGCCGCCGAATCGCCCCACCAGGACGGCCACGTCTTGCCCTGCTCCTCGCCATGGCCTTCGCGTTGGCCGCAGTCGCTGTCGGGGTCACCTACGGCCGCGACGGCGCCAAGTCCCCGGCCGCGACCACAGCCGCAACCGGCCCCTCACCATCGACGCGTGGCCCCACCCAGACGACACGTCCGCCGAGCACGACGAACCTCGCCGTCGGCGGCCAGTCATGGAAGGGCACCAAGATCTTCGAGGACCGGTTCTCGGACAAGAAGGCCGACTGGGAGACGGGCGACAACGCCACGCACACCCTTGGCTACAGCAACGGCGCCTACGAGATCACCGCCAAACAGGCCGGCGACCACGTCGCATTCCCCCGTCCCGATCCCGAGCTGTCGTCCCCGAACGACGTCATGATCGGGGTTCGCGCCCGGCGCCTCGCCGGCACCAGCGGCAACGGGTACGGCATCACCTTCCGCTACACGGACAGCCGCAACTACTACTGGTTCAACATCACCAACAAGGGTGCCCGCAGCCTCAACAAGAGAATGAACGGCAAATGGATCCGCCTGGTATGGCCCAAGGACACCGACGGGATCATGTCGCCCACGGGCCTGAACCACATCCAGGTCCTGTGCACCAGAGGCAGCGGCGGGTCCGCTCGCCTGGTCATGTGGGTCAACGGGAACCAACTCGTCGACTACACCGACGACGAGCCCCTTCCACCTGGGGGCCGCGTCGGCCTGTTCGGATACAACGCCGGCGAGGGCCCGTCGAGGTGGACCTACGACGACTTCTCGGTGTGGGCGCTGCGCGGCTAGATTAGCCTTCAGCTGTACCGGGAGTGCTCTCAGCCCTGGCTGCGCTCACGGCACCTCGACGTTGTCGCTTGGCCTGCGGGTCGCCTCTCTCCGCCGTCCACCGGCGTCCTGACAGCCGCCCCGGCACCGACCATTTCTCCCGGCACATGCCGGGCTCGGGCTGCCGCTATCGATCGCTGGCGGCCAGGAGTCGTCCCGGACGCCGAGCCGTTCAAGCCGCCCGACTCGCATCAGTCGCCCAGATGATCGCGGCCATGGCCCAGCTGCAACGGGGCAACACACCATAGCGGCGAACTGCGCCCAGTTCCCCATCGTCCCCGATCGGTCACGTCCAGAGTGGCCGAGTGTGGAGGGAGGACAAGTACATGAGTGTTGGAACCGTGAAGTGGTTCAACGCCGACAAGGTCTCCAGCGCCGCCAAGAACGCCTCCAGCGAGGTCCCGCTCGCGGCTGGCAGATGGGAGATCGTCCCTCTTCACGGCCACGCGGCCACTCGGCGGCGGTAATGGCAGGCCTGGGTCCGGCTTGGTGCCTAACCGCCTGGGGTGGGGGGCCGGTAGGGCTGGAGGAGCAGTTCGGCCTGGCCTCGAATCCAGGCGTCGAGCCGTCCTCGGCGGTGGATCGCCCAGGTCACCAGCGCGCCGTTGTAGGCGACCTGGAGCGCGGTGGCGAGCCGGGCGGTGTCGCAGGGCCGGAGCTCACCGGCCTGAACCGCGTCGTCCAGCAGTGCCTGGAGCTCGCCGCGGACGACTCGGGCGTGCTCCAGGGCCAGGGCATGGAACTCGGGGTCGGTGAGGTCCAGCTGCAGCACGGTCAGGTGGTTGGCGAGGGCCTCTGGGCTGTCGACCGGCCCGGCCATGCCAGACAGCGCCGCCAGCAGCGCCCTCGTCGGTGAACGCTGGCGGCGGCGTATCACGGCGAAATGGTCCTGGGCGGCTGGTGCGCCCTGACGTGCGAAGGCGAGCAGCAGCCCGCGCTTGGACCCGAACCGCTGGACCAGGGTGGGGGCTGCCAGCCCGGCCTCGGCGGCGACATCAGCCAGGGTGAGCCGGACCGCCCCGACCCGGGAGATGGCCCGGCCTGCGGCCTTGAGGATGTCGGCGTCGCTGATCGTCCGAGGTCTCCCGGCCACCCGGCACCCTCCAACACTTGACTATTAATGAACATTCGTTTATATATGGCTTGCGATACTACCAGAGGAGGAACCCATGAGCCAGATCGTGCTCTACATCGCCGCCAGCCTCGACGGCTA
>DATABK010000819.1:0-4498 GCA_036259695.1 Actinomycetes bacterium
ACCAGCCGGTCGAAACGGAGCTGGTAGGCGAGCAACAGGGCGAGGAATACCGCCAGGGCGTCGGTCAGCGCCATCCAGACGTAATGGGAGTGGTACTGGCGACGGACATCGGACCTGGCGCCGCCCAGGCGCGCTGGGCCGAGCAGGCTGTGGTGGAAGGATGACGCCAACCCCGGCATCTCGATCGAGGCGTTGCGCACGCTCTCCGCCCTTTGCCGTCCGCCATTCGCTCGACGTCGGGCAGCAAGGGTCGGGAGATCGAGCTGGCCTTTGCGCTTCGAAGGTTGGACCGGCATCCGCTGAGTACCCCCCGACTCCGCTCTGGTGGTGCGTTGAGCACCAAGGGGAGCTTCTCGCGCGGCCAGGGCGGACGCATGCGGAGGTTGCTGTAATCTCCTCACCCATATGAGGTAGGTGGAGACCTCGCCCCGAAGGAGCTAGTGCCTCATCTGCCATGCGCACTACGCAGGAGCACGCAGGCATGCCAGAACCCTTCAGCCTCACCACGAAGTACGGTCCGGCGGTTAGCCGGCATCGGCCCGGTAGCCCCAGGCCTCCAGATGGTCGCGGAGGCTGCGCTCGAGCAGGGCGAGGTTGGCCGGGTCGAGGTCGCGCCGGAACGCCTCCTTGCGGCTGCTGTGGAAGCTGTGGCGGGCGAAACCCGCCTCGAACGCTGGCGTCCACTCAAGACCGACGAACCTGAGCATGGTGGCCACCTGGTCGCGGGGGTCGGCGTCCACGTCCTCGATGCGGACGTCCAGCCACTGCTCGGACGGGACGGCCGCGCGCGCCTCGTCGAACGCGTCCATCAGGAGCTTCCAGGCCAGCCCGGCCAGCAGGACGAATGATCCCCCGGAGGCCTCGAACTCGCGGGCGTAGGCCTCCGGGAGGGGGCCGAGATACCACTTGGACGGGCCCTCGTACCCACTCCACCAGCGCATCTGGAGCCAGGAGTTGGCCACCGCCCGCCCGTCGCGGACGACGTGGATGAAACGGGCATCGGGGAAGGCAGCCTGGAGCAGCCCGGTCCGCGGCCAGCCGGTGAAGTGGTGCATGAACGTCGAGCGACGCTGGGCGGCCATGCGTCGCTCGAAGAACTGGTGCAGGCGGACCGCCAGCCACGGAGTCAGGTCGCTGGCCACCAGGTCCCGGTAGGTGGTGGAGATGATCGGCGAGATCTGACGCTCCAGCACCTCCCAGCCCTCCGAGGGGGCAACCCGCGCGCGGCCCCGTTCGAGCAGCCGGCGCCGATCGCGGAGGGGCAGCAGGCCTGGGTCACGGGGTGACGCGCGGCGAAACAAGGCATTGTTCCAGCGCCCGGACAGGTCGAGAAGGTGGAGCTTGTCGTCGACGTTGGAAATGAAGCCGACATCGGGATGGCGGGCGAGCACTTCGGTGACCGCGGCCGAGCCGGCCCGGCCAGTCCCAACAATGAAGAACAGCACGGGATATCCCCCCCAGTCCTGGTACGAGTACCCAATTCTTGGCATGCCAGCGGTGCCCGGCAAGTGGACATCCGCCGTAAATCCCGTCACCCAACTGCTGGCTAGGTGGGCTCTGTCGTGTGTCTGATTCGTCCTTGGTCTGCTGCTCCAGCGCGATGGTGACGACCGGGCGTCGGGCGAGCCGGCTTGTGACTGGGCCGATCGGGCCGCCCGTGAGCGGCTGGTCGATGCGCTGGTCCGGGATGCCTATCGGAGCCGCTCGAGAGCAAGGTCGGGGACTCGGCCTCCGGGGCTCAGTGGCAGCTGTGGCTGCCGGAGTCGGTGAAGGTCTTGCCGGCCTCAGGGACGAACTGCCAGTCGTAGCTCCCGGCGCGAAGCGTCAGCTTCAAGACGCCGTAGGTGCGGCTGTTGCGGACCTCGCTGTTGGCCGGCGGAGTCGTGGCCAGTGCGGCCGAGCTCCTGCCGCCCGTCCCGACGATGAACTGCCGGATGCCGTTGGGGTCGGCCACGCTGTCCGGGTTCATCGGCGTGAACCGCTCGTAGATGTGCTGGTGTCCGACCAGCAGCACCTCGGCGCCGGCGGCATACAAGGTCCTGACCAGGTACCTGGTCCGGTTGACGGTACCGCCCTTGTCGCTCCAGTACGGTCGGTGCCAGTAGGCCAGGGTGCAACGGGCGGGATGAGCGGCCAGGTCGGCCTTGAGCCACCTGCCTTGCGCCGAGGTGGGGCCGCAGCCGCCGACTCCGGGTTGGGTGCACTCGGAGTTGAGCGCCACAATCTGCCAGCTGCCGAGGTCGTAGCTGTAGAACCCCTTGCAGGCGGTGGTGCAGCCTGGTTCCTGCGGGGAGGCGGCGCTGCCCAAGTAGGTGAAGTAGCCTTCGGCTCCTGGGGTGGTGCAGCTGGAGCCGGCATACTCGTTGTCGCCGGCTACGGGTTGGGTGATCGATTTCACCCGGCCCCACGTGGGGTGGTAGACGGCGTTGAAGGCGCTGAGCCGGCCGCAGTCGTACTGCAAGTCGCCGAGCGGCAGTACAGCAGTGTACCTGCCACTGGTGAGCAGGGCGGCCGTGTCCGCCTGATGGCATGCCGTCGCGGTCCGGGTCCCCGGCGGGGCGCAGGCAAGGTCGCCAGCGGCCGCAATCACCGGATCAGGTTCAACAGCGGCCGCCCTCTCAGGAAGGGGCAGACCCACCAGCAGGGCCGCTGACAGGCAGGCCGTGAACAAGAGCCAGCATGCCCTTACCCATAGCCTCAGGCTCCCTGTCTGGCGGACGTCCAGTCTGGTCGCAGGTTCGGTGCAGGAGCGCTTACGACGACTCGAGGAGGAGGCAACCGGAACTCGGCAGGAGCATCCTTGCCCTAATCGGTGGATGCTCTATCGATGCCCGGGCAGGAGGCGAGGTGCAGGCCACCTAGCCAGTCGGGTATGTGCCGTACCGAGTCTTCAATCTCGGTGAGACAGGTCAGCCCAGGGAATTGCTGAGGCGCGGGGACCGCGCGGCCCATTCCTGCGGAGTGCAGCAGCAAGCAGTACTAGTCGCTCTCCGCCTCGTAGTAGTAGGTGTTCTTGGCCGCCTGCTTGGACCGGTTGAGCACGGCGCCGACGATCTTGCCGCCCACCTGCTCCAGCTCCTCCTTGAGCCGGGACACGAGGTCGCGGTCGCTCTCCTTGGCGTCGGCCACGACCAGGACGGCGTCGGCCAGCGGGGCCAGGGCCAGGGAGTCGGCCACCACCAGGGCCGGCGGGCAGTCCAGGACGATGAAGTCGAACAGGTCGCGCTGCTCCTTCAGGAACTGGCGCATCGAGTCGGAGTCCATCAGCGACGACGGGTGGGGCGGGAGCGGCCCGGACAGGACCACCCACAGGTTGGGGGCGACCGACCACAGCTCGGAGGCCATCTGCTTGCCGTCGGCGACCGGGCCCTTGCGCTTGTCGGGCGGGGTGCCGTCGGTGAGCAGGTTGGACAGGCCCGACTTGTTCTGGAGGCCGAAGAACTGGTGGACCCGGGGCCGGCGCAGGTCGGCCGAGACCAGCAGCACGTCCTTGCCGGTCTCGGCCAGGACCACGGCCAGGTTGGCCGCGGTGGTGCTCTTGCCCTCCCCCACCCCGGCCGAGACGACCATCACCGAGCTGATGTCGAGCTGGCTGGCCAGGCGGGCCATGCGGGTCCGCAGCGTCCGGTAGGACTCGGCAGCCGGGCTGTTGGGCTGCTCCAGGGTGACCAGGCTGTTGCGGTGACGCCGCTTCCAGCGCAGCTTGCCCTCCTGGCGGACCCGCTTGGACAGGGGCGGGATGGTGGCCAGGACCGGCCGGTCGAGGCGCTCGGCCAGGTCCTCGCGACCCCGCAGCCGGTCGTCGGTGCGGTCGCGGACAAACGCCAGCACGACCCCAAGGAACAGCCCCACGAGCAGGCCGATGCCGATGTCGAGGCGGTTGTTGGGGCTGGCCGGGGTCGAGGGCAGGTTGGCGGCGGCGATCACCGTGCCCGGGGTGAAGTCGAGTGCCTGGAACCCGCTGAGCTGGGTGAGCAGCTGGTCGAGGCGGTTGTTGGCCGCGGCCAGCCTGGCCTGGGCGGCCTGGCGGGTGCTGGAGTCGGCGTCGGGGTCGCCGATCACCTTCTCGGCCGCCGAGGCCTGCTTCTGGAACCGGGTGATGTCCCGCTGCAGGCTCTTCTGGCTGGTCGTGGCCTGGGCGCGGGCGTCGGCCTCACGGGAGGCCAGGTACGCCTTGGCGAAGGCGTCGGCCCCCTTCTGGGCGGTCAGGGGCACCGTGTCCTGGTACTTGATTCTCAGGATCTGGGAGTTGGCGGGCACCTCGACCTTGACGTGCTCCAGCAGCTGGGCCGGGGTGGCGGTGGTCTGGAGCGACTTGGCCGCGACCGCGGCCACCGGCTCCGACTGGGCCAGCTGGCGCTGGTTGAACATGTTGAGCTGCTGGTCGACCCGCGACCCGGGGTCGAAGGCGTTGGTGGTGATCGCCCGGACCAGGACCGAGGCCGTCGACTCGTAGACCGGGGTACGGCGGAAGGTGTAGGCGGCGGCCGCGGCCGCG
>DATABK010000820.1:0-1916 GCA_036259695.1 Actinomycetes bacterium
CATCCGCCAGGCCCGGCCGCGGACCATGGCCAGGTCGCCGTCGGGCAGGGCCGGGTGCATGAGCTTGAGGTAGGTGGCCGGCCCGAACGGCAGCGAGAGGCTGTCCAGCAGCCGGTCGGCCACGTACCGGAACATGGGGCCGTCGCCCGGCGCCGTGGTCATGGCCAGCGGGGCCAGGCCGGCCTCGAACAGGTCGCGGACGGTCCAGGCCATGCCGCCGCACAGCCCGTTGGCGGCGTCGCCGACCGGGATGCGCGTGCCGCCGGGCAGGTCGATCTGGAAGTTGGGCCCGTGGGGGAAGGCGTTGGGGAAGTGCAGGCCCCTGGTCGACGGGCGGAACCCGGGGACGCGGACGCTGGTCATGCGGTCCTCCGTGCGCTCGGCTCGCCCCCCTCGGCGCTCAGGATGGCCCGGGACCGCCCGCCACGCCGATGACGGCCGTCACCGGCGGGGTGTGCCGTCCGTCACGTCCGGCTCAGTGGGCCGGCCCGGACTCCCAGTTGCGGCCGAACCGGTTCGGGGTCTCGGTCATGACCTGCGCGGCCAGCGCGTCCGGGTCGCCGTCGCCGAGGCGCGACACCACCAGCTGGACCCCGTCGGCGACCAGCGCTCCCGGCGGCAGGCAGGCCGCCGCCCAGCGGGCCAGGGCCCGGATGCTGCGGGTCCGGGCCCGGACACGGACCTGGAGCTCGCGGGCGATGGCGTCCTCGAAGCGGTTCATGCGCCGACGAGCCTACGCCGATTGCGTACACTCGGGCCGTGCCGACGATGCAGCCCCCGTGGCGGTTCCGGGGCGAGCCGCTGGCCCTGGAGTGGGTCGCCGACGGCTGGCACCTCCGCTTCGTGCAGCCCTACCGGGCGACCAAGGTGTACCGCTGCCCCGGCTGCCACCAGGAGATCTTCCCCCGCACCCTGCACGTGGTGGTCTGGCCCGAGGGGGAGCCGTCCCAGCGCCGCCACTGGCACAAGGCCTGCTGGGAGCGGCGCTTCGCCGAGCTCCAGCGGGCGGCGCGGCGGGGCCGCCCGGCAACGTAGCATTGGCCGGCAAGGCAACCGGTACCGAGCAGGTTCCAGGCAGGATCAGGAAGGAGCCACCCACGTGTCCGTGTCGCAGAGCGCTCTCGGCCGACCCCGCCGCCTCGTGCTGGCCGACGTGCTGCCGGGCGACCACGTCCGCGACGCCGTCCTGGTGATCGGGTTCGCCGCCTTCACCGGGCTGGCCGCCCAGGTCGCCGTCAAGCTGCCGTTCACGCCGGTGCCGATCACCGGGCAGACCTTCGCCGTGCTGCTCGGCGCGGCCGCCCTCGGCTGGCGCCGGGCGCTGGCCGGGATGGTGCTGTACCTGGCCCTCGGGCTGACCCCCTGGGTGCCCTGGTTCGCCGAGGGCCGCGGCGGCACCGACGTCGTCCAGGCGCCGTCGTTCGGCTACATCGTCGGGTTCCTGGTCGCGGCGGCGCTGGTCGGTCGGCTGGCCGAGCGGGGCTGGGACCGGACCCCACCACGGACTGCGCTGACCATGCTCGCCGGCAACCTGGTCATCTACGCCTTCGGGCTGCCGTACCTGATGGCCACCGTGGGGGTCGGCCTGGCCAAGGGCCTCGAGCTCGGGGTGACCCCGTTCCTGGCCGGGGACGCGCTCAAGATCCTGCTGGCCGCCGGGCTCCTCCCCGGCGCCTGGGCCCTGGTCGGGCGCAGGCCGGAGGGGTCCGGGGAACCCCGGGGGGGTGCCCCGGAGCATAGGGGGTAGGCCGATGTCGGTCGAGGAGACGCTGCGCCTTGACGGGCGGACGGCCCTGGTCACCGGGGCCAGCCGCGGCATCGGCCGGCAGGCCGCCCTGACCCTGGCCGCCGCCGGGGCCTCGGTCGTGCTGGCCGCCCGCTCCAAGGAGGACCTGGGCGAGGTGGCCGCGGCCGCC
>DATABK010000821.1:0-7851 GCA_036259695.1 Actinomycetes bacterium
CCGGCCGCTATGGAGGCCATCCTTCCCTGACCGAGATCCCCAGCGGGGATCACCCCGATCAGCTACACGGGAACAG
The DNA here is from genome assembly GCA_036259695.1 of Actinomycetes bacterium. GTDB lineage: Bacteria > Actinomycetota > CALGFH01 > CALGFH01 > CALGFH01 > CALGFH01. Next base: position 77 of record DATABK010000821.1, read on the forward strand.
CTTCTCAATCCAAAGGTGGCGCGGCATGACGAAGTCGAAGCAGACGTCTGCTGTCGGCACGGACCCGCCCAAGCCGTTGCCTGGCCGCCACCTGGCCCCTCGGGGCGAGCGTCCAAATCGGTGGCTGGCCGGCCTCGGTGTCGTGTCTGTCCTGCTGGTTACGGTGCTGCTTGTGGTCATGGCAGCTGGCGTCGGGCAGGAACCGAGGGGGCGGCCGGCAGCGACTGCTTCGACCGCGGACCTACTCGGTCCGCCGCCACCGCCGCCGGCTCGGCCCACGGCATTTGGAAATCTTGTCAGCAACTGGAGTTTTGAGCAGGACCTGCGTGGATGGTCGGCGGTCGGCCCGGCGACAGTCAGCCGCGAGCTGCAGGGCCGGACCTCCGGGTCGTCGGCGGCGGTGCGGGCTCTCGGTCGCCAACCCCAACCAGTCGGGCTGGTCTTGCCCAAGGTGGTGTCGACGGCACAGGAGGGCAGCCGCTATGTGGCTTCGGCCTGGGTGCGCTCGACCCCGCCGGGCGTCAAGGTCACCCTGCGGCTGGGGATGATGGGCGGCGGCTCGGAGGCTTCGCAGGCCGTCACCACGACCCCGCCTGGGGACCGCTGGGGCCGGGTCACCGTGGTCCACACCGTTGCCGCCGCCCAGAGCAGTCTCGATCTTCAGATCGTGGCCGCAAGGGTGCGTCCGGGCGAGGCGTTGTTGGTGGACGAGGTCGAACTGCGAGAAGGGAGGACCCCCTGAGCGCACCGTGGGCCTGCAAGCACCCGAGGGGAGCGAGGTGAACAGCAACGCTGATGGCAGGGAGCTCAACCTGCTGATGGAGGACCCCCGCCAGCGAGTCGGCCGACGAGGGTTCCTGCGGGTCGCGGCACTGCTGGGGGTCGCCGGAGCGACCGGGGCGGTGACCGGAGCAGGAGCCGGATACCTCGCTGGACGGGCCAAGCAGGGCGACGACAACCAGGATCGCGCGGCAGCGGGCGTGGCCGGTCCCCGCCGGCGGGAGCAGACCCTCAACATCTACAACTGGTCGGACTACATCGACGAAAAAACCGTTCCGCTGTTTCAGGCCTGGACCAACATCCGGGTCAATTATGACGTCTATTCCTCCAACGAGGACCTGCTGGCCAAGCTCCGGGCCGGCCCGACCAACTACGACATCATCGTGCCGACCAATCAGTTCATCCCTACCTACCGGCGACTGGGCCTGTTGCAGCCGCTGCGCCAGGAGCTGATCCCCAACCTGGCCAACCTCGACAAGGCGTTTGTGGAGACCGACTACGACCCCGGCAACAAGTACACGATTCCCTGGCAGTGGGGCACGACCGGCCTGGGCTACAACACCAAACGAGTTCCCGGCGGCAAGGTCGACTCCTGGTCAGCGCTGTATGAGCCCAATCCCAGCCTTGGCGGCCGGCTCTCCATCCTGCGGGAGATGACCGATCTGATCGGCTGCACGCTCATCTACCTCGGCAAGGATCCCAACTCGACCAAGGACGCCGACCTACAAGCAGTGCTCGACACCTTCAAGGGCCTGCGGCGCCAGATCAAGCAGGTACGGTTCTCCAGCGACACCTATATCGACGAGCTGGCCTCCGGGGAGGTCTGGCTGGCCCAGGGGTGGAGCGGTGACGTGTTCCAGGCCCAAGGCGACAACGCCGATCTTGCCTATGTGATCCCCAAGGAGGGTTCGCTGCAATGGGCCGATGTCATGTGTGTGCCCAAGGACGCGCCGCACCCTGAGAACGCCGCTCGGTTCATGAACTACGTGCTCCAGCCCAGGGTTGCCGCTCGCATCTCCAAATATGTGTCCTACGGGACCCCGGTATCACTCGCCAAGGCCCTCCTGCCGCCCGAACAGCTTGACGACCCGGGTATCTATCCACCGTCATCGATCAAACTCTCGTTCCTCACCCTCAGCGACCAACGGATCGGAAAGTTGCGGCATGTCTACAACCAGATTGTCCAAGGGTAATTCGAATGCCGGATCCTGTGACCAGAAGGTCGTGAGGTGCAGGGCTCCAAAAGGTGCCAGCCAACAGGTGAGGCTGTCGGCGCGGGATGAGCACGAGCGAACCTGAGGCGGCCGGCGATCCCAGCGGCGGTGATCCACCGTTCCGGGTGGTGCTCTGGGGCTACGACCGGGGCCCGGTGGATGTACGTGTGGCCGAGCTGGTGCGGGAGCTCGCCGACGAACGGCGGCGAGGTGACCAGGCCGAACAAGCATTGTCCCGGCTTCGTCAGGACATCGGCGAAGGTCAAGTCCAAGGACCGGAAGAGGAGGCAGGCGTTGCCGCAGACATGGCCATCGCGCTCCAGCAGGCTGGACTAGTCGCCGCCAGGGTGCTCGCCGCGGCCGGCAGGCAAGTCGAGGCCACGATCACGGCCGCCGGCCTGCAGGCGGCTGACCGGCTCAAGACAGCCGCCCAACAGGCGAGCCGTCTTGAGCAGCAGGCTCGGCAGCTGTTGGCCGAGGCTGAGATGGAGCGGACTGGCATTGAGGCGGCGGCGGCCCGCGCGGCCCAGCAATTGCGGGCCCGGTCAGACCGTGAGGCCAGGGCGGTGGTCGCCAAAGCGCGGGAGGACGCTGAACTTGCCTGGCGGGAGGCAGTGCGCCAACGCCAGCTGCTGCAGGCCGAGGCCGAAGCGCTGGCAACGCTGCGCCAGCGGATGCTCGAGCAGCTTGCGCGCCTGCTTGCGCCCCTTGGGGTCGTGGTGGTTGATGGCGCCGGTGAGCGTGTGCTGGAAGCGGCGGCGGCTCCTGAGCCGAGGTACCCTGCGCCCGGACTGCCGGAGGCCTAATGCGTTGGCCATATTGGTGATTCGGTGGAGGCCTCCCATGTCGGATGCGTGGGGAACTCTCACTCGGACCATTACTGTCGAAGCTCCAAAAGCTGTCTAGACGGCTGTGTGCCTGCCGCCCTTTGGCGCCAATGTAACGGTAGGACAAGCCTGACGGTTTCCTGAGGGGCAACGCTCCGGTCTGTCTGTCGGTGGCCACCTCATGAAGCCCCGGTGATGCCACGAAGACTCGGACTGCTGTCGCCAACGCGAGGTCGGATGTCTGCATCGCCACTGGAGCATTGCTGGACCAAAGGAGGGGCGCCGTGACCGCCATTGACCCTGATTCGGGCGAAGCTGATGTCGGTGCTGGCCAATTCCCGGTCGTATTGCGGGGCTACGACCGTCAGCTGGTGGAGGCGCGCTTGGGAGAGCTCGCCGGGCAGCTGGAGCAGGAGCGGCGGCAACGTCGAAACGTTGAGCAGAGGCTGGACCAGGTCGACGGGGGCAACGCCTTGGCGGTCCGCGACCAGCCGCAAGCCTCGTTCCTCAGCCTGGGGGCGAGAGCAGCCAAGGTCTTCGAGGAGGCCGGAGCCGTCGCCGAACGCCTGATCGGTGAGGCACAGGAGCAGGCGCGGCTGATCATCGACGCAGCCCAGGCTGAGGCTGGCGAGCGGCTCAAGGCGGCCGAGGACCAGGCGAGTGCGCTTGAGCAGATGGCCGGCGAGAGGTTGGCCGAGGCCGAGGCCACGCAGATGCGGATAGCGGCCGAGGCGGCCGAGGCGGCCGAGGCGGTCTTGGCCGATGCCGAGCACGATGCCCAGGCACAACGAGCCGAGGCCCGCGAGGAGATTCGGCGTGCCTGGCAGAAAGCCGACCGCGAGCGCCAGCTCCTTGAGGCGGAGGCGCAGCGGTTGCAGACACTTCGCCGGATCCTGGCCGACCAGCTTGGCCAGGTTCACACCCACCTTGGCCTGGCGCTGCGAGCAACCGATGACGGCGGTGAGGACCAGGACGAATCCGATGTCGAGGCCAGCCGCGCTGAGTCACCCGACGCCGCGACCAGAGCTCACCCTGGGGCAGAGGAACCCCGGGGGCCGGCGAACGCAACGGATCAGGGCACGCCGCCACCGGAGGCCACGGCAACCAGGTGAGTCGGTGCGGGCAGCCGTCGTCGACAATTGCACCATGGCCGGCCAGGCACGGTGGTCGAGACACGCCTGATCGGGGCCTTCGGCCGGTCCCCGGCCGTATCACCGCCCGCAACGGTGGCCCTGCCCAGATGCGGCCGCTCGTCACCGCTGCCTCCAACCCGAGCTGATCCTCCAAGAGCGATGGCCTCCGCTCAAGCAGCGACCGGACGGCACCTGAGCCAGAAGGGGACGACATGACCGCCAGCGATCCAGACACTCCCGGCAACCCCAAGGACAGCGTCCCCCAGTTTCCCGTGGTGCTGCGCGGCTATGAGCGGCACCTCGTGGACACCCGGCTGGCTGAGCTGCTGGACCAGCTCGACCAGCAACGACGGCGAGCCGACGAGGCCGAGCAGGCGCTACAGCATCTCCGGCAAGACATGAAGGAGGGCCTACAGCTACCAACGTGGTTTGCCAGCCTCGGCACCGAGGTCCGCCAGGTGGGGGAGCAAGCCGCCAGCGCCGCTGAACAACTGCTCACCACGGCCGGCACGCGCGCCCAGGCGGCCATCGATGGAGCTGAGGCCGAGGCGGCCGACCGGCGCAAGGCGGCCGAGGAACAAGCCCGCAACCTCGAGGACACTGCCCGGGAGACGCTGGCACAGGCCGAGGCCGACCGGGAACGCATCAACTCGGAGGCCACGGCGGCCGCCGAGCGGCTCATCGCCGAGGCCGAATCGCGCGCCCAAGAGGCCATGGACACGTCTGCCGCACAAGCAGCCGCCAGGCTCAGGGCGGCCGAGGAGCAGGCCGGCAACCTGGAGCAGAGCGCCCAGGAGACGTTGGCGCAGGCCCAGGCCGAGCGGGCCCGGATCCAGGCCGAGGCGACCAGGGCCGCCGAGGAGGTGCGAGCCCGGGCGGACCGCGACGCCGCCGCGATGCTGGACAAGGCGCAGGAGGAAGCCACCCTTGCCTGGCAGAAAGCGGCGCGTGAGCGCGTGCTGCTGGAGGCCGAGACCGAGCGGCTGACGACGCTGCGCCAACGAATGGTCGAACAACTAGGCCAGGTCTATGCGCCCCTTGGGCTCACCCTGGTCGACACCCGCCGAGAGCTTGAACCAAGCCACCAGGGCGAAGGTCAGGCCTCAACCGACGAACCAAGCGCACCGGCAGCCGCGGCCGAACTCAAGCAACTGGAACCACCTAACGGACGAGATCAGCCGCAGTGACACTCGAGATGAAGCAAACGAACGGCTCTGGATGTCGGGTTGATGTGATCAGACCGACAGGCCGGCATGCCGGAGGAGACCCGAACTGGCGGGCGACCTCGGGCTGGCGCACGCCGGCGGTGGGCCTCGAGCCGGCCGTGTTCTCGTTGTGCCGCAGGGCCGCGAGGATCGTTGACATGCCCGCATCCTCACCCGCCGAGCAGAAGGCCCGGGCCCGAAGGGCACGCTCCGCCAAGCGGCCGCCTGGTTGAGCTGGATGAACCAGAGCAGATTGCCCTCGCTGTCCGTGCACCAGGCCGCCTTGCCGGCAGGTGTGCTGGCAACCCCATCCACGGTCCGAAGCCCCGAGGTCATACTCCTCGAACGCCACCCCACGGTCCCGCAGCTCTGCCGCCGCGGCCGCCGGGTCCTGGCACCACCCAACCAGCCAGCGTGTGCTGGGCGCATCTGGCGGTCATGAGCTTGCCAGCCTTGCTGCCGCCGCCTATCCGAGCGGGGGTGGCGGCCGGTTGGGGCGGAACGACCCACGCCAGAGCCGGCCGTGACCATGAGGGCGGCCGAGGACCTGGCCATCCACCACCAAGACCACCCCGGTCGGGTTGCCCAGGACCAGGTCCACGCTGCGCCGCGCCGTCCAACTCCGCCGCTCACCCGGCGTGCCCACCCCGTCAAAGACCAGCCGGCCATCCACCCTGCACTGGGTCCACACCCTGGCCCGATAGCGCAGCATCACGGTGATCGACGTCGCCCGCTCAGCCGGCGCCCTTTGCACCGTCACCGCCGGCGGTGGGGGCACCGGCCGGGGGCGATCCATGGTCTGCCACAGCGCCACGGCGGCCCCGGCCGCGCCGAGCACCACGACCACCACCGCAGCGACCAGAACCGCCCGAGGTCGGCGCCGGGTCCTGTGGGGCTCGCGTACGATCGTGGTCTGGTCGGCCGACAGCCGCCGGGTCGGCTCCGCTGGCCGGTCGCTGCCGATCCTGCTCGGCGAGAACCTGTCCGCGGACGCCTGGGCCGCCTCGACGGCGGCCCGGAGCCGGGCGGCCAGCGCTCCCGCCGACGCCGGCCGCCCTGCCGGGTCCTTGGCCAGCGCGGCCTCGCAGGCGGCCGCGATCTCGGCCGGCACCCAGAACACCAGTGACCGCACCGGCCGGGGCGCAACCTCCAGATGGGCGCGGAGCAGCTGTTCGGCGTTGTCGGCCGCGAACGGCGGCCGGCCGGTGAGCATCTCGTACAGCACCACGCCCAGTGAGTACAGGTCGCCCGCGGGCGACGCCCGGCCGCCCGTGATCCGCTCGGGTGCGGTGTAGCTGGCCGTGGCCAGCAGCTGCTGGCCGGTGGTGGAGTGGGCCTCCCAGGCGGCGGCGATGCCGAAGTCCATCACCTTCACCCCGCCGCCGGCGGTGAGCATGATGTTGCTCGGCTTGATGTCCCGATGGATGATCCCGGCCCGGTGGGCAACGTCCAGCCCGTCGGCCACCGCCGCCGCGATCCGGGCCGCCTCGGTCGGCGGCAGGGCGCCATCGCGGCGCAGCCGATCGGCCAGGGTGTGGCCTTCTAACAGCTCAAGGACCAGATACGGGGCGTCACCGTCCACAAAGTCGTACACCCGGATGACGTTGGGGTGGTCGAGCTTGGCCGTGGCCCGGGCCTCGCGGCGGAAGCGTCGCACCGCCACCCGGTCGCCGGCCAATTCCTCGGCCAGGACCTTGATCGCGACCCGCCGGCCGAGCAGGGTGTCGTCGGCCTCCCAGATCTCGCCCATACCACCAGCGTCGATCCGTCGCACCACCCGGTAGCGGTCGTCCTGGCCAAGCGCCTGCTGCATCGGTCCCCTTCCTCCGGGGAAGGGTCTTACCGGTGAACGACCCAAGCAATCGCCCATCACGCCCTCGACCCCAGGACCGTTGACCATCCCGATTCCCGCTACCGGGAGGGCGGCGAACCAGGCAGGTCACGGCCTGCTGGGCCTTTGCGCAACAGGCTCGTACGATCGACCCAGGGAGCCAGCTTGCGAGATCCCGACATGGCAGACATCACCATCACCCCCGTGGCGCCCCGGGTGTTCCGGGTCGAGGTCCGCCAAGGCCAGCGTGAGACAACCCACCAGGTGACGGCGCCCGAGCGGCTCGGCGACGGGGTCCAGCTCCGCCAGGACGACCTTGAGCGAGTGGTGCGGGAGTCCTTCCGCTTCCTCCTTGAGCGCGAGCCGGCCACCTCGATCCTGCGGCAGTTCTCCCTCAGCGACATCTCCCGCTACTTCCCCGAGTATCCAAGCGAGCTTCAACGCCGCCTGTCCTGAGCTCCCGAAGCCGTTCAGCCAGGGGGAACAGCTACCCAGGTGGGCTGGCGACGCCACCTCGGGTGGCGTCCAGGGAGGCACGGCCGAGCCCCGGCACGGCGGCCCGATTCCTTGGACCGGCCACGGACGCGACCGCAGATGACCGACCACGCCGCCAGCAGATCACTGCGCTCAGAATCCGGCCGATCAGGGCACGTCGGCTCGCGGGAGCTCGCGTGGCCGTCCCGCCAGCGTCACCACATGGACGCTCTGGTGCCTGCTCCAGCGATGGTTCCTGTGGTCTGGCCTGAGGATTCGCCGTCGCGCCGCTTGCTCATCTGGTTGCTCAT
>DATABK010000822.1:0-6365 GCA_036259695.1 Actinomycetes bacterium
CCCCCCCCCCCCCCCCCCCCCCCCCCCCCCATGAACCGGGCCGGCATCGGGCAACGCCAGCGGAGCAGAGAAGCACGAGCGGGTACCGGTGTGGCACGCCGGACCAACCTGCTCCACCCGGACCAGCAAGGTGTCTCCGTCGCAGTCGGCGGTGACCGAGCGGACGTGCTGGACGTGCCCGGAGGTGTCGCCCTTGCGCCAGTACTGGCGGCGGGAGCGGCTCCAGAACCAGGTGCGTCCGGTGGTGAGGGTGCGGCGGACGGCCTCGGCGTCCATCCAGGCGACCATGAGGACGGTCCCGTCCTGGTCGTCCTGGACCACCGCCGGGATCAGGCCGGCGTCGTCGAAGCGCAGGCCGGCCACGACGTCGGCAACTTGGCTGGTTGGAAGCGCTGGCATGGGGCCATGCTATCGCTACCGCCGGAACGGCCGATCTGCCATCGTGGACGAGGCCGACAACCGAGGGAGCCCGTCAATGTCGACGCAGCCAGAACAGGCCAAAGCGGAAATCCTCCAGCAGATCGTCGCCACCATCCACGAGAAGGTGCCCGAGGACCGGCGCGACCAGGTCGAGGAGTTCGCCCGCCAGTACTACCAGCGTCTGGCCCCCGAGGACCTGCTCGAGCTCGAGCCCGAGGACCTGTACGGGGCCGTCCTGGCCCACTGGCGCCTGGCCCACCGACGGCAGCCCGGCGAGGCCAAGGTCCGGGTCTACAGCCCCCGGTTCGAGGAGCACGGCTGGCGCTCCAAGCACTCGATCGTGGAGATCGTCACCGACGACATGCCGTTCCTGGTCGACTCGGTGGCCATGGAGCTGAACCGCAACAGCCTGGTCATCCACCTGCCCATCCACCCGGTGATCGCCGTCCGCCGCGACGAGGCCGGCGGGCTGGTCGAGGTGCTGCCGCCCGACGCCGGCGACGGCGTCCGCGAGTCCTACCTGCACTTCGAGGTCGACCGGCAGAGCGAGCCCGAGGTCCTGGACCGGCTGCGGGCCGAGATCGAGCGGGTCCTGGCCGACGTCAAGGCCTCGGTCGAGGACTGGTCGGCCATGCGCGAGCAGGTCCGCTCGATCCTGGCCGAGCTCGACGAGCGGCCGCCCCCGATCGACGACGACGAGCTGGCCGAGGCCAGGGCGCTGCTGCAGTGGATCGAGGACCACCACTTCACCTTCCTCGGCTACCGCTCCTACGACCTGGTGCAGGAGGACGGCCAGGACATGCTGCGGCCGGTGCCCGGGACCGGCCTCGGCATCCTCCGCCAGGGCCAGACCAAGCCGGCCTCGGGCAGCTTCGCCAAGCTGCCCCCCGAGGCCAGGCGGCTGGCCCGGGAGCCGCACATCCTCGTCCTGACCAAGGCCAACTCCCACTCGACCGTCCACCGGCCGTCGTACCTCGACTACATCGGGGTCAAGCGGTTCGACGAGCAGGGCCAGGTCGTCGGCGAGCGCCGCTTCCTCGGCCTCTACACCTCGGCCGCCTACAACCGGAACCCGCGCGACATCCCGGTGCTGCGCCGCAAGGTGGCCAAGGTGCTGGAGCGGGCCGGCACACCCCGCTACAGCCACGACTGGAAGTCGCTGCTCAACATCCTGGAGACCTTCCCCCGGGACGAGCTGTTCCAGATCTCCGACGACCAGCTGTTCGAGACGGCCATGGGCATCCTGCGGCTGGAGGAGCGACGCCGGGTGCGGCTGTTCATGTGGCACGACAACTACGGCCGCTTCGTCTCCGCCCTGGTCTACGTCCCCCGGGACCGCTACACGACCACCGTCCGCCGCCGCATCGAGGCCGTCCTCCACGAGGCCTTCCCGGGGGCGAGCTTCGACTTCCAGGTGTGGCTGTCGGAGTCGGTGCTGGCCCGGCTGCACTTCATCATCCGGCTGCGGCCGGGCGAGATGCCGAGCTACGACGCCAAGGAGCTGGAGGCCAAGCTGGCCACCGTCACCCGCTCCTGGAACGACGACCTGCACGCCCTGCTGCTGGAGCTGCACGGCGAGGAGGAGGGCAACGCCCTGTTCTCCGCCTACGGCGAGGCCTTCCCGGCCGCCTACGTCGACGACTTCCCGCCCCGCAACGCCGTCTACGACATCCAGCGGATGGAGGACCTGGCCGAGCGCGGCGGCCTCAACATGAACCTGTACCGGCCCCTTGAGGCCCCGCCGGGGACGCTGCGGTTCAAGCTGTTCTGGGCCGACCGGCCGCTGCCGCTGTCGGACGCGGTGCCGATGCTGGAGGACATGGGCGTCGAGGTGGTCGAGGAGCGCCCCTACGAGCTGCATCCACCCGGCCAGGGCCCGGTCTGGATCCATGACTTCGGCGTGACCTACACCGGCGACGGCGAGGTCGACCTGAGCCGGGTCCGCGACGTCTTCCAGGACGCGTTCGCGGCCATCCTCCGCGGCGGGGCCGACAGCGACGGCTTCAACCGGCTGGTGCTGAGGGCCCGCCTGACCTGGCGCCAGATCGTGGTCCTGCGCGCCTACTGCAAGTACCTGCGCCAGACCCGCCTGGCCTTCAGCCAGGAGTACATGGAGCAGGCCCTGGCCGGCAACCCGCAGATCGCCCGCTGGCTGGTGGAGCTGTTCGAGAGCCGCTTCGACCCGACCCAGCCCGAGGGCGCGGAAGCGCGGGCCGAGCAGCTCCGCGAGCGGCTCGCGGAGTCGATCGACCAGGTGGCCAACCTGGACGAGGACCGGATCCTGCGCAGCTTCCTCGGCATGGTCGAGGCGACCCTGCGGACGAACTGCTTCCAGAAGGGCCTGGACGGCCAACCCAAGCCGTACCTTTCCTTCAAGCTCAACCCGGCCCAGGTGCCGACGCTGCCCAAGCCACGGCCGATGTTCGAGGTGTTCGTCTACTCGCCCCGCACCGAGGCCGTCCACCTGCGCGGCGGCAAGGTGGCCAGGGGCGGCATCCGCTGGTCGGACCGCCGGGAGGACTTCCGCACCGAGATCCTCGGCCTGATGAAGGCCCAGATGGTCAAGAACGCCGTGATCGTGCCGGTCGGGGCCAAGGGCGGCTTCGTGGTCAAGCAGCCGCCGGCCGAGGGCGGGCGCGAGGCCCTGATGGACGAGGTGGTGGCCTGCTACTCGACCATGATGCGGGGGCTGCTCGACATCACCGACAACCGGGCCGACGGCAAGGTGGTCCCCCCGGCCGACGTGGTCCGCTACGACGACGACGACCCGTACCTGGTGGTGGCGGCCGACAAGGGCACGGCCACCTTCTCGGACCTGGCCAACTCGATCGCCCAGGAGTACGGCTTCTGGCTGGACGACGCCTTCGCCTCCGGCGGGTCGGCCGGCTACGACCACAAGAAGATGGGGATCACCGCCCGGGGGGCCTGGGAGTCGGTCAAGCAGCTGTTCCGCGAGCGGGGCGTCGACACCCAGTCGACCGACTTCACCGTGGTCGGGATCGGCGACATGTCCGGCGACGTGTTCGGGAACGGCATGCTCCTGAGCCGCCACATCAAGCTGATCGGGGCGTTCAACCACCTGCACGTGTTCCTCGACCCCGACCCCGACCCGGAGGCGAGCTTCACCGAGCGGGAGCGGCTGTTCGCCCTCCCCCGCTCGTCCTGGTCCGACTACGACCCGGCCAAGATCTCCGAGGGCGGCGGGGTCTGGCCACGCTCGGCCAAGTCGATCCCCCTGTCCGAGCAGGTCCGGCGGGCCCTGGACGTCCAGGCGGAGGCGCTGACCCCCAGCGAGCTGATCAACGCCATGCTCAAGGCCCCGGTCGACCTGCTCTGGAACGGCGGCATCGGCACCTATGTGAAGGCGGCCCGCGAGATCCACGCCGACGTCGGCGACCGGGCCAACGACGCCGTCCGGGTGAACGGGGGCGAGCTCCAGGCCAAGGTCGTGGGCGAGGGCGGCAACCTCGGCTTCACCCAGCTCGGGCGGGTCGAGTACGCCCTGCACGGCGGCCGCATCAACACCGACTTCATCGACAACTCGGGCGGGGTCGACTGCTCCGACCACGAGGTCAACATCAAGATCCTCCTCAACCAGGTGGTCAACGACGGCGACATGACCCGCAAGCAGCGCGACAAGCTGCTGGCCGACATGACCGACGACGTGGCCCAGGCGGTCCTCCAGGACAACTACCGCCAGGTGCAGGCGATCAGCGTCACCGAGGCCCAGGCGCCGCAGCTGCTGGACGAGCACGACCGGCTGATGCGAAGCCTGGAGCGGGCCCGCCGGCTGGACCGGCGGCTCGAGTTCCTGCCCAACGACGAGGAGCTGGCCGAGCGCCGGGCCGCCGGCCGGGGCCTGACCCGCCCCGAGCTGGCCGTGCTGCTGGCGTACGCCAAGATCGCCCTCCAGGACGAGCTGGCCGCCTCGGACGTGCCCGACGACGAGTACCTGGCCGACGACCTGGAGCGCTACATGCCGCCCAAGCTGCGGGAGCGGTTCCGCCGGCAGCTCCGCCGGCACCCGCTGCGCCGCGACATCATCGCCACCTACGTCACCAACAGCATGGTCAACCGGGCCGGGAGCACCTTCGCCAACCGGCTCCGGGACGAGACCGGGGCCAGGCCGCCCGACGTCGCCCGGGCCTACACCGTGGCCCGCGAGGTGTTCGACATCCGCCGGCTCTGGAAGGACCTGGCCGCCCTCGACAACGTCGTCCCGGCCGACGTGCAGCTGGAGCTGCAGGCCGAGGGGCGCAAGATGATCGAGCGGTCGGCCCTGTGGTTCCTGCGCAACCGGCGCCAGCCGCTGAGCATCGCGGCCACCGTCTCCCACTTCGCCCCCGGCATCGCCTCGCTGGCCCAGGAGCTGCCCAAGCTGCTGGCCCCGGACGACTCCGAGGCGCTGGACCGGCTGGCCGAGCGGTTCGCCCTGGCCGGGGTCCCGCCCGAGCTGGCCACCCGGGTGGCCAGCCTGGACGCGCTGTTCTCTGGCCTGAACGTGATCGAGGTGGCCACCAGCTGCGGCGAGACGGTGGAGACGGTGGCCGCCGTCTACTTCGCCCTCGGCTACAAGCTGGACCTGCACTGGCTGCGCGACCAGATCGCCAGGCTGCCGGCCGAGACCCACTGGCAGACCCTGGCCCAGGGGGCGCTGCGCGACGACCTCTACTCCGAGCAGCGCGAGCTGACCATCGAGGTGCTCAAGCGGGGCACCAAGGACGGTACCGAGGACAAGGACGCCGAGGCGCTGATCGAGGCCTGGCTGGAGGAGAACCGCTCGGCGGTCGAGCGGGCCAACACCATCCTCTCCGACCTCAGGGAGGCGGAGACGCTCGACATCGCCATGCTGTCGGTCGCCCTGCGCGAGATCCGCAACCTGAGCGAGACCGGCTCGGCGACCATCGGCGCGCCAGCGACCTCGTGACCCAGGTGCTGGCCCACGAGGTCACCGGGCGGCCCTGCCCGACCTGCTCGACCACCTCGGCGTGGAGCAGACGGCGGTGGTCGGGGCCTCGCTGGGCGGCCGGGCCGCGGTCGACCTGGCCCTGGCCGTCCCCGAGCGGGTCCGGGCCCTGGTCCTGGTCGGCTCGGGGCTGGCCGGCCATCCGTTCCAGGAGCCGGCCCTGTTCGAGCTCTGGGACCGGAGCGAGGGCGCGATCGAGCGCGGCGACCACCTCGAGGCGGCCCGGGTCGAGCTCGACACCTGGGTCGTGGGCATGGACCGGGGCCCGTCGGCGGTGACACCCGAGCTCCGCCGTCGGGTCGAGGCCATGCTCCTGGCCGCCTACGCCCACGGCGAGGCCGACCTGGAGGAGCCCGACCCAGCGGCCGCCGGCATCCCCCGGGCCGAGCGGGTGGTGCTCGGTGGCACCGCCCACCTGCCCAACATGGAGCGGCCGGAGGAGTTCAACCGGGTCGTGCTGGAGTTCCTGGCCAAGGTCGGCCCGGCACCCTGACGCCCCGCCCGTGGCCTACCCGGTGGCGGCGCGCTCGGCGGCGCTGCGCTCGACGCAGAACTCGTTGCCCTCGGGGTCGGCCAGCACCACCCATCCCGTCCCGTCGGGCCGCCGATGGTCGGCGACCAAGGTCGCCCCGATCCCGAGCAGCCGCTCGACCTCCTCGTCGCGGGTCCGGTCGGCCGGCACCAGGTCCAGGTGGACCCGGTTCTTGACCGTCTTGGGCTCGGGCACGGGGATGAACAGCAGCCCGGGCTGCCCGTCCGGCCCGGCCAGGTACCCCTCGGGGTCGCCGGGCTGGTTCGGGTTCTCGGGGTCCTCCTGGTAGCCGGTGACCTGGCTCCAGAACTGCACCAGCAGGTAGGGGTCGGCGCAGTCGAAGGTGATGTTCCGGGGCAGGGCGGTCATCTGCACTCCTTCGGCATCTCGGACGCGGACGCGAGGTTATCCGGAGGTCGGGACGGCCGCGCGCAGGTCGCCGGCGGC
>DATABK010000823.1:0-8813 GCA_036259695.1 Actinomycetes bacterium
CCGGCTCGCCGGCGACCCGCTCCGGCGAGACGTAGCCGACGGTGGCGTACAGCCCGCTCCCGGTGGTCGAGTAGGTCTCGTCGGCGGCCGCGGCGATCCCGAAGTCCAGCACCTTGACCTCGCCGTCCCTGGTCAGCATCACGTTGCTCGGCTTCACGTCGCGGTGGACGATTCCTCGCTGGTGGGCCGCGTCCAGGGCGTCGGCGACCGCGGCCGCGATCCGGGCCGCCTCGGCCGGGGGGAGCGGCCCCGAGGCCACCCGGGTGGCCAGCGTCTCGCCCTCCAGCAGCTCCATGACCAGGAAGGGAAGGTCGCCGTCGCGGCCGAAGTCGAACACCCGGGCCACGTTGGGATGGGCCAGCCGGGCCGTGGCCCGCGCCTCCCGGACAAACCGGCGGGTGGCCCGCTCGTCGGCGGCCAGCTCCTCCACGAGCACCTTGACCGCGACCCGGCGCCCGAGCACCGTGTCGTCCGCCTGCCACACCTCGCCCATGCCGCCGGTGGCGATCCGCCGGACCAGGCGGTACCGCCCCTGGGGGCCGAGCGCAACCGGTTCCGCCACCCAGCTGCCCTCCCAACCTCTTCCCCTGGAGTGGCCTGCGAACCGGGCCCCGAATCCTGCTAGCTTCCCTCCCAGGGCCGGGTTTGGGTGGCGACCCGGGCGGTCAATCAGACGGAGGAACCGCCGTCGACGTCTCCAGGCGAGGTAGAGGATGCGTATCAGGAAACGGCTGGCCCAGCTGGGGCTCATCATGGTGGCGCTGCCGCTGGTCGGCTGGGGCCTCGACCAGCTCGCCAAGCGGGCCGAGGAGCGCCGCCCCGGGTCGGGCAAGTGGCTCCAGACGGGGTCGGATTTCGCCCACGGCTTCGGCCGGGGGCCGCTGTCTTCGCGCCTGCGCACTCCGCGACGCTAGCCTTACCTCCCTGTCGTCAGAGGGAGGAGCATGAGGACGGCGCCGCGCATCGGCTCGGGGTTGGTGGGGTGGCGCCGGCTGACCGTGGTGGCCGCGCTGGCCAACGCGGCGGTGCTGTTCGGCTACGGCCTGACCAGGGGTGACCGGGAGGCGCTGGTCTTCGCCGTGATCATGCTGGCCGGCACCGGCCTGCTGCGGGTCGGCACCGGCCTGCTGGGGCTGGTGGTGCTGGCGGCGCTGTTCGTGGACATCGGGTTCTGGATGTTCCCGGCGGCCAACGGCAACGCCACCTACCGGGTCGGTCTGGCCGAGCTGGCCGTCCCGGCCTCGCTGGTCGCCTTCTCACTCGTCGGCTTCATCGGCGCGGTGGCCGGGCTGGTCCACCTCCGCGACCTCGCGGCCGGGCAGGGCATTGCCGCCCCTACCGGGGTGATCGCGGTGGTGTTCGTGGTCGCCAGCCTGGGGCTGGTCTGGGCCATGACCGACGCCGAGCCTCAGGTGGTCCCCGAGGGGGCGCTCGAGGTGCAGACGACCAACGTGGCCTTCGTACCCGACTCGCTGGTGGCCACCGGCGGCGAGGTCACGGTGGCGGTCCGCAACCGCGACCTGTTCTGGCACACCTTCACCATCGACGACCTGGGGGTGGACGTGACTGCGCCCGTCGGCCGCGTGCGCACGGCGACGTTCGAGGCCCAGCCGGGCACCTACTCCTATTACTGCCGCATCCCCGGGCACGCCAGCCTCGGGATGCGGGGCCGGCTCGTCGTCCGCTGATCGGGTATCGACCGGGCCGCGGCTGGGTATCTCTCTGTTGGCGCCTCGGCTCTGAACGCTCCCCCGGGCAGGGCCGGGGCGTCATCAATCACGCGCGGGGATACGGCGATGGGGGGTGGTGGGACGGCCGCCGGTTGTCGTCCAATGGCGAGAATGAGTGATCACTCCATCACACATCCGCGGCCGGCGACCCCGCGCCTGCGTGGCCGGCTCCACCAGCTGGCGTTCCTGGTCTCCATCCCGGCCGGGGGGGCGCTGCTGGTGGCCGCCGGCTCGGCCCGGGCCCGGCTGGCCGCGCTGGTCTACGTGGTCAGCCTGGTGGCCATGTTCGGGACCAGCGCCGCCCTGCACCGGGGCCGGTGGTCGGCCAGGGCCTGGCTGCGGATGGACCGGCTCGACCGGGCGATGATCTACGTGCTGATCGCGGGCAGCTACACCCCGGTGATCCTGCTGGCCCTGCGGCCCGGCTGGCGGGTGGCCTTCCTGGCCCTGGTCTGGACGGTGGCGGCCGCCGGGATCGTCCTGGTGCTGCTGCGGACGGCCAACCCGGTCGTCGGCCTGACCAGGATGATCCTGTACCTGGGCCTCGGCTGGGTCTCGGTCCTGCTCCTGCCCCAGCTGGTGGGGACCCTGGGCCTCGGCAAGGTGACCCTGGCCATGGTCGGTGGGCTCTTCTACACCGTCGGGGTGGTCGTGCTCATCCGCCAGCGGCCCGACCCCGTCCCCCAGGTGTTCGGCTACCACGAGGTCTGGCACGCCTTCACGGTCGCCGCCGGGGCCTGCCACTTCGCCTTCATCTGGCTGCTGGCCACCGCCGGTTGAGCCTGAACCGCCCGGGATGTCCCTGAGGGGGCCGGCCCGGTCCCAGGGACAGGTCCAGGGACGACCCCGATGTGCCCGGCCGCCCGGTCGGCGACCCTGCCAGAGGACGCGCACCGACGGGGCTGGAGGGAACCGATGGGCGAGCTCGCGGAGGGCCTGCTGTCGCTGTCCGGCTGGGCCGCCCTGGCCGTGCTGTTCACCCTCCCGGCCCTGGAGGCGCCGGCCTTCCTGGGGTTGGTCCTGCCCGGGGAGCTGGCCCTGCTGCTCGGGGGCGTGCTGGCCTCCCAGGGCCGGATCCCGCTGGCCGCCGCCCTGGCCGTCGGGACCGCCGGGGCCCTGGCCGGCGACTCGGCCGGCTACTGGATCGGCCGGCGCTGGGGGCCCCGCCTGGTCGCCTCCCGGCTCGGACGGCGGGTCGGGCCGGCCCGCCTCCACCGGGTGGAGTCGCTGCTGCTGCGGGGCGGCGGCCGGGCCCTGGTGGTCGGCCGCTGCACCGCCGGGGCCCGGGTCGTGCTCCCGGGCCTGGCCGGCATGCTCGGCCTTCGCTACCGAACCTTCGCCGTCTGGACCGGGGTGGCGGCCAGCGGCTGGGCGGTGGCCCACGTCGTGGTCGGGTACGCCGCCGGGGCCGGCTGGCGCCACGTCCACCTGCTCACCGGCCGGGTCGGCATCGCCCTGGCGCTGATCGTGGCCGTCGCCCTGGCCGTGGCCTGGCTGCTTGGCCGCCGCCCGGTCCCGGCCGAGCGGGAGCCGGCCGACTGCCTCGACCGGGGCTAGGCGGGCAGCGGCGGCAGGGAGAAGTCGCGCAGCCGCTCCAGCTCGGGCGGGAGCCAGCTCGGCCCGACGCCGCCGCCCGGGTCGATCGCCGGCCTGGCGAACAGCAGCGCCCGGGCCGCCTCCAGGTAACCGGCCAGGGCGTCCTCCCCGGCCATCGGCCCCGGGCCAGGCCGGCCGTCGAGCAGCCCGGCCAGCGACAAGGCCTCATCGGGCGGCGCCCGGTGGTGGCGCCAGTGGCCGGTGCGAGGGTCGAAGGCGTAGTCGCCCAGCAGCCGGTGCCCGTGCCGGCCCAGCAGGTCGACCGCCTCGACCAGGAAGTCGGCCACGGTGTCGCTGATGAAGTAGTTGAAGCTGAGCCGGACCCAGCCGGGCTTGATGCCCATCCAGCCCCGGCCGACCTGCTCGTCAAGGGCCCGCGACCGGTCGGGGCCGATGCCGAGCAGCCGGTGCCCGTACGGCCCGGCGCACGAGCAGCCGCCCCTGGCCTGGATGCCGAACAGGCCGTCGAGCATCGCCACCACCAGTTCGTGGTGCAGGTGGCGGTCGCCGTGGCGGATACGGAAGGAGACGATCGGCAGCCGGGGGGCCTCCAGGTTGCCGAGCAGCTCCAGGTTGGGGTTGGCCCGCCAGCGGTCCAGGGCCCGGCGCAGGAACCGCTGCTCCCGGGCATGGATCAGGTCGGTCCCGACGGCCTGCTTGAGGGCCACGACCAGCCCGGCCCGGATCGACTCGACGATCCCCGGGGTGCCGCCCTCCTCCCGGGCCACCGGGTCGTCAAGGTAGCGGTGGCCGACCGGGTCGACGAAGGCGACGGTGCCGCCTCCGGGCACGGTCGGGACCCGGTTGCGGGCCAGGTCGCGGCGGACGACCAGGACGCCGGGGGTCTGGGGGCCGCCGATGAGCTTGTGGGGCGAGAAGACGATGGCGTCCTTGTGGTCGCCGGCCCCGGGTCGGCTGGAGGCCATCCGGATCGGCAGGTATGGGGCGGCGGCCGAGTAGTCCCAGACCGACAGCGCGCCGTGGCAGTGCAGCAGGGCCGCCACCCTGTCGGTGTCGGTCAGGATGCCGGTGACGTTGGAGGCGGCCGAGAAGCTCCCGACGACCAGCGGCCGGCCGGCGTGGCGGATCAGCTGGGCCTCCAGGTCGGCCAGGTCGAGCTGGCCGTTGGCGTCCTCGCCGACGGCCACCACCTCGGCGGCCGACTCGCGCCAGGGCAGGAGGTTGGAGTGGTGCTCGAACGGCCCGACCAGCACCACCGGCCGCGGGCCGGGCGCGGCCGCCCACCGGCCGAGCTCCAGCAGGCCGGCCAGCTTGGCCACCGCCGCCGTGGCCCCGGACCCGGAGAAGATGACCAGGTCCTGGTCGGTGCCGCCGACGGCCTGGTGGATCACCTGGCGGGCCTGCTCGCGCAGCCGGGTGGTGTGGCGGCCGGTGCCCGAGCTGTCGGTGTGGGTGTTGGCGTACAGCGGCAGGACCTGGTCGCGGATGGCGTCCTCGACGAAGTCGAGGGCACGGCCGGACGCGGTCCAGTCGGCGTAGGTGACCCGGCGCGGCCCGAACGGCCCGGGCAGCAGCCGGCCGTCGCCGACGACCCCGCGGCGGACCCGCTCGACCAGTGCGTCGGCGGTCAGCCGCCGGCGCTCAGCGGCTTGCGCGCCCGGACCATCGGCCAAGCGGTGATCGCGTCCACCAGCTGGGTGAACCCGTGCCCTTCCAGGCACCACGTCTTGACGTGCTCGACCGGGCCGCTGGTCGAGGCCAGCACGAACCGGTCCACCACCCCGGCCGGGACCCCGCAGCCCGGCTCGGGACAGGCGATCAGCTCCGGCAGGACGGTCCCCGTCGCTTCCCATTCCATCTCCCCACCCTTTCCGTGGTGTATCCGCCGTCAGTCTGCGGCGGCGGTGGCGACCCGGCTGTGCCGCGTGGCACAGGGCGTGGGTGCCGTCGGTCACGGGAGAGGGCGAGGCTGGCCGGGCGGGGCCGGACCCGGATTTCCCGTCCAGCGCGGGACCAGCCGGGACCCGCAGACCCGGTGCAGCCCCCAGGCCAGGCCGGCCCCGATGCAGACGTCCCCGACGCTGAAGACGTTGCTGAACGGCCAGGAGGCCGGGATGGCGAACACGTCGCCCAGGAAGGCCAGCCGCGGGTCGTCCACCACGGCCGAGTTCGCGAACCCGGGCGCGCTGACCGGCAGCCCGGCCGCGGCCAGGGCATCCGGCGAGGCCGGCATCACCCCGCCGTTGGCCGCGATGGCGGCCACGTTGAGGGCGGCCCCCAGGCCGACCAGCCCCATCCCCGGAACCCGCCGGTTGGCCAGGAGGAACACGGCCCCCACGGGGTAGGCGGCGACCAGCAGCAGCGACCGCAGCCCGTCCGGCAGCCCGGGCAGCCCGACGCCGAGGACGGCCAGGCCGAGGGCGGCGTAGACGACCCACACCCGCCGGAGGCGGAGCTCGACCAGGGCACCGAGGCGCCCGCCGGCCAGCGGCACGGCCAGCGCGCTCAGCACCACCACGGCGACGAGGAACATCGCCGCCACCCTACGGGAACGGCCCGGCACATACCGCGAAGCGGGAAATGTGCCATGGGATCCTCCGGCCATGGAGGTCGACGCCGGCCGGCTGGTGCTGCGGCCGAGCCCCGGCGGGCGCGGATGGGGAGCAGGCCGAGCTGGTCGTCTACCAGGTTCCTTGGCTCCGGGCGGGTCAGTGGGCGGTGGCCCGCTCGCGGTCGGTGGCGACGCCGTCGACCAGGTGGAGGAGCTCCTTGACGTCCAGGGGCTTGGTCAGGAACCCGCGGACGCCCTCGTCGCGGAGGCGCTCGATCAGGGCCGGGCGGGCGTCGGCACTGAGGATGGCGACCGGGATGTCGGCGGTCGCGGGGCTGGACCACAGGCGGCGCAGGACGGCCTCGCCGGGCATGTCGGGGAGGTGCAGGTCGAGCAGGATCAGGTCGGGATGGTGCTGGGCGGCCAGGTCGAGGCCGAGCTGGGGCCGCATGGCCGAGATCAGCCGGACCCCTGGGCGGTGGCCGAGGACCCGTTCGACCAGCTGGAGGTTGGACAGGTTGTCCTCGACGTAGAGGATGGTGAGGTCGGGCCCGGTCGTCGCGGCCGGCTCGGCGGCGGCGGCCGGCTCCTCCTGGAGCTGGCGCTCGGCCTGCTGGACGGGAGGCTCGGCCAGGGGGAGCTCGACCCAGAAGGTGCTGCCCTTGCCGACAGCGGTCGACAGCTCAAGGGTGCCGCCCATGGCCTCGGCCAGGCGCTTGGACAGCGGCAGGCCGAGCCCGGTGCCCTCGATGGCGCCGGGCTCGCTGGCCACCCGCTCGAACGGGACGAACAGCCGCTCGATGGCCTCGGCCGGGATGCCCAGCCCGGTGTCGGTGACCTTGATGCGGAGCCGGCCGCCGGGCACCGGTTCGCAGTCCAGGCGGACGCTGCCGCCCTCGCGGTTGTACTTGACGGCGTTGGACAACAGGTTGAGCAGGACCTGCTTGAGCCGCTGGCGGTCGCCGAGGACGTGGGTGGTGCAGGAAACGTTCGGGCCGGCCAGCACGATGTGGTGCTTGTCGGCCAGCGGCCGGATCAGGCCGACCGTCTCGGCGGTCACGTCGGCCAGGGCGACCGGCTCCAGCGACAGCGACAGCCGCCCGGCCTCGATGGCGGCGATGTGCAGGACCTCGTTGATGAGGCTGAGCAGGTGCCGCGCCCCCGACATGATGTGGCCGAGGTTGTCGCGTTGCTCGTCATCCAGGTCGTCCAGGTCCAGCAGCTGGGCGCACCCGAGGATGGCGTTCAGGGGCGTCCGCAGCTCGTGGCTCATCCGCGACAGGTACTCGCTCTTGGCCTCGTTGGCATGCTCGGCGGCGAGCTTGGCCATGCGCAGGTCCTCCTCCAGCTTGGCCTGCTTGGTGACGTCGCGGGACACGATCAGGAGGCCGTCGGGCGCGGCCAGAGGCCGGCTGTGCGCCTCCAGGGTGAGCCAGTGCCCGTCGGCGTGGCGGACCCGGATCCGGACGGCCGCGCTCTCCCGTTCCCCGCTGAGCACCTGGCGCTGGGCGCGGGCGAACCGCTCCCGGTCGTCGGGGTGGATGGACTCCCCGTGGAGGGCGTTGTGGCCGATGCTGGTGTCGGCCCGCACCCCGAGGATCCGCTGGGCCGCGGGGCTCATGGAGCGGACGGCGCCCTCGGCGTCGAGGATGGAGATGATGTCCGGGGAGGCGTTGATCACCGCCTGGAGGGTCGCCTCCCGCTCCCGCAGGACGTCGTCGGCCTGCTTGCGCTCGGTGACGTCCATGGCGTAGCCGAGGGTGTCGGCCAGGGTCCCGTCGCCGTCGTAGACGAGCCGGGTCACGCCGTACAGCCAGTGGTAGCCGTCCTGGAACAGGAAGCGGTACTCCTGCTCCACCTGGGGAGCCCGCTCGGCGACCGCCCGCTCGAGCTTGTCCGTGAAGCCGTCGCGGTCGGCAGGGTGGAGCTGGACGATCCAGAAGGCGGGCGTCCCCAGGACCTGCTCCTGGGTGTAGCCGAGCAGCCGCTCGACGTTGCCGCTGATGTAGCGCTCGCCGCGGCCGCCCAGCAGCCCCCGGAACATGACCATCGGGCTCCAGGCGACGATGTGCTCCAGCAGGGCCTGGGCGTCCCGCAGGGCCTGCTCACGCTCGCCGAGCAGCACCGCGGCCCGCTCCAGGCCGCGTCCCAGCTTCCCGAGCGCGTCCCCCTCAGGCAGCGGCGGGAGCAGGGGCAGCCCGCCGGCCAGCCGCTCGGCGTTCTCCTCGAGCCGGGCCGCCCGCCGGGTCACCCCGGAGGTGAACAGCAGCACGGCCGCGATCCCGCCGGCGATCCCCAGCAGCACGCTCAGCCCGATCGCGCCCAGGGCCAGGGTGCGGGTCCGGCGGGCCTGGGCCTGCCGGCCGGCGAGCAGCCGCTGCTCCTCGGCCTGCATGGCCTCCAGCTGCGCGATCAGGGCGTCGGTGGACTCCTTGTTCCGGTCGAGCAGCTCGACCCGGGTCGCCGCCGGCC
The DNA here is from genome assembly GCA_036259695.1 of Actinomycetes bacterium. Classification (GTDB taxonomy): domain Bacteria; phylum Actinomycetota; class CALGFH01; order CALGFH01; family CALGFH01; genus CALGFH01. Next base: position 8,311 of record DATABK010000823.1, read on the forward strand.
GGCCCGCCCGGACGTTCGCCACCAGCGCCTCGAGGAGGTCCGCGCGCTGGTCGACCAGGGCCCTGACCCGCTCCAGCCGGTCGACCTGCCCCGGGTTGTCGCTGACGAACTGGCCGAGCTGGACAACCGCCTGGGGTAGCTCCCGCCTGGCCTCCTCATAGGAGGTGAGGTACCGGCGCTCCCCGGTCAGCACGTAGCCGGTCACCCCGGCCTGGACCAGGATGCGGACCTGGGCGATCTGCCGCTCCACCTTCACGGTGTGCAGCACCGCCCCCTGGGCCCGCCGGTCCTGGGCCAGGGCCACCCCGAACAGCACCGCCGCCAGCAGCAGGGCCAGCAACGGGACGGCCACCACGACCAGCCCCTTGGCCCGCAGCGGCAGATCCGCCCACGACCGCCCGACGCGGCGGTCCCCCATCAGCGCGATTTGCCCGGATCGGCGCTGGCGACGGCTGCCGGCCGCTCCGGGGGCCAGATCAGCTCGACGACGAGCTCGGAGAGGG
>DATABK010000824.1:0-4347 GCA_036259695.1 Actinomycetes bacterium
CCCCGAACGAGGCCTGGCCCCCACCCTCCAGCAGGTTGCCGATGCCACCAAGCAGCTGTTCGCGGCCGACGCCGCCGGCTTGATGCTGGTCGACGCCGAAGGCCAACTGCGCTGGGCCAGCGCCTCCGACCAACGGGCCCAGACCCTGGAGGACGGCCAAGAGCGCCTCGCCCAGGGACCGTGTGCGGTGGCCTTCAGCCAGCGGCTCCCGGCCGCCATCCGCAACCTCAAGCTGGAGCCGGACTGGGCTGAGTTCACTCAGGTGCTGGTCAGCGAACGGATCTGTGCGGCCTTGAGTGTGCCGGTGGAGCTGGACGGCGGGGTCATCGGCACCCTGGACATCTACGCACGTGAGGCGCGGGACTGGGATCCCAGCGAGGTCGCGGCCTTGCAGGCCTACGCCGGGCTGGTGGCCAGCCTGCTCTCGGCGGCGACCACCGTCCAGGTCAAGGGGCGCCTGGCCGACCAGCTCCAGGCCGCCCTGGAGCACCGGTGGCTGATCGAGCAGGCCAAAGGGGTGCTGATGGGTCGGGAGCGGCTGGACGCTCAGGCCGCCTTTGAGCGGTTGCGGGGGGTGGCCCGGTCCTCGACCCGCCGGTTGGCCGATGTGGCCAAGGATGTGACCGACGGCCAGCCCTTGCCAGCCGACCGGCGAAAGCTGGCCAGGGCACGGGCCGGGCAGGCCAAGGGTCGGGAGACCGGCTCCTAACCGCTAACCCTGCCGCAGCCGACGACCTGCGGTTGGCTGGACTGGATGGCTGCCGCAACGTCCGCGACCTGGGTGATCTGCCCGCGCCGGCGTCCGGGCGACCCGTCGAGGGGCGGTGATCTGCTCCGACGCGCCGCTCTGACCCCGGCCGGCTGGTCGGCGTTGCGGGCGTACGGCATCCGCGCGGGACAGCAACGCACAAAGCGTCTTAGCGCTCACACTAAGTGGTCTGCTGACAGCCGGCCGGCAGCGTGTTGTGTTCGTCCTGGCTGTGGACGACGTGACCCCGAGCTTTGCCCGGGGCCACGCGGAGCGCCGTTGCTCTGGGGCCTATCCCCAAGGCCCGTTCATCCTCGGCCCCTCACCCCCTGGAAGGACCGGTCCGTGGTTTGTCCCCTGGACCGGGATGGGGCAAACGCCGCGCCGGACAGCTACGTAGAAGTACCCGCCTTGGCGGCCGGCTCCCCCGGCCACGGCACGTCACAGCCCACTCTTGAGCAGGCGCGAAGGTCGAGCCTGCCCCTCGTCCTCGGCGGCTGTCTGGCTTGCCCGCGTTAGCCGGGGCCGGGGAGGGGAAGAACCAGGGTGCACCATCCGGAAGGAGGCTGCCTCCGGAAGGGGGTCTTGCGTGGAGCTGACGATCGCCGCCTCTCCATTCGAGCTCGCTGGCCTGCGGCGAGCCGCCCGGGACGCGCTGTGCGAGCTGCCAACCCAGGTCGCCGACGACATGCTGCTGGCCTTGGACGAGGCCGCGACCAACGCAATCTTGCACGGGTCGGGCGGTGGCGACCCGGTCGAGGTGGCCGTCCGGGTTCAGGACGTCTGGGTCGAGGCCACCGTGCTTGACCACGGCCCAGCCAAGCCACCCCGACCCGTGTCGACCACCGACCGGCTCAGTGGCGGAGGCTGGGGGCTGTGGCTACTTCGCTGCCTTGTCGACGAGGTCCGCTTGGAGCGCGTCGAGCTTGGCACGCGGGTGACGCTCCGCCGGCGGATCCGGCCGCCGAGCGCCGTCACTGGGGTGGGGCGGCACCCGTCGGCAGCTCGCGGGGTCGGCTGAGGGAGATCCGGTGGACCGGCAGCATCCCGCCGCCAAGCTCCGGTGGCCTACCGAGGAGCCGCCCGTGGACCGCGACTCTGTGGAGATCACCGCGACGCTGCGCGGGCTTGCTCGCCTGGACCCGGTCAAGCTCGGCCAGCAGGCGGTGCTGGAGCAGATCGTCCAGGCCGCCGCGACCTGCTGCGGTAGCACCGGCGGGGTGGGCCTGCTGCTGCTCAACCGCAACCAGCAGCTCTGCTACGTCGCTGCCGCAGGGAGGCCCCGACGCTCCCTGGCCGGTTCGCAGGTGCGACTCGGCGAGGGCCCGTCGGTGGACGCATTCCTCCAGGATGCGACAGTTGGAAGCAGGGATCTTGCCAGCGAGCCACGCTGGCCCAACTTTCGACCCTTGGCGCTGGCGGCGGGCACCCGGGCATGGCTGAGCGCACCGGTGCGCCAGCGCCATGGCCCGATCGGCGTGCTCGACTTCGCCCGCACCGACCCGCTGCCGTGGCAGCCTCAGGACCTCGCGGCCGCCAATGGCTTCGCGCGGCTGATCGTGACGACCCTGCACCTGGCCACGACCCATCAGCAGCAGGCGCTCTCGCCTGCGCTGCGGTTTGCGGTGGAACACGACGCCCGCATCGAGCAAGCCTGCGACCTCATCATGCAGCGCGAACGGCTCAACCAGGTAGCTGCGGTCGAGCTGCTGCGCCTCCAGGCCCAGATCGAGGACCAACCGATCCGAGCCGTTGTCGAACGCCTCCTTTCCCGTCCCAGACGTTAGATCTGCACCTGTGCGACCGCTTCGGCAGCAAGCTGTCCACGACTGGCGAGCAACTCGACTACACGGTGTCGTGGACCGTGCGTGCGGCGTGCCCAGGCTCTGGACAGAGGCCTTGCAGCGGCACACGCTTGCTCCCGGCCGACAACACAAGGCAACGCTGGGGACCTTGGGGAGCAACCATGATCGGCATCATTCTGGGTGGCGCGGCCGGCATCATCGCCGCGCCGGCGGTCGGCGGCCTGGCCTGGCGCAAGGCACGCCAGCGCCGGGCGGCCAGGGCACTCGTGATCGACACCCCCAACGGAATCGTCGAGCAACGGTTCATCAAGGCCGGTGGGATCGACCAGTGGATCCAGATCCGGGGGGAGGACCGCGACAACCCCGTGCTGCTGGTCCTGCACGGCGGGCCGGGCTGGCCCAACGCGGTCTTCACCCTGCCCCTGCGGTCCTGGGAGCGGCACTTCACCGTGGTCCAGTGGGACCACCGTGGGGCCGGCAAGACCCTGGGCCGCAACGGCAAGGCCGGCAGCGGGGAGATGACCTTCGACTGCAGGGTCGCCGACGCCGTCGAGGTCATCGAGTTCCTGCGCCGGCACCTGGGCACTGACAAGGTGATCGTGCTGGCCGAGTCGATGGGCACCCTGACTGGTACGCCCCTGGTCAAGCGCCGACCCGACCTGGTCCACGCGCTGGTGGTCACCGACCTGTATGTCGCCATGGTGGCCAACGAGGCCCGCCAGTACCAGCTGACCCTGGAGCGGCTGCGCGCGGCGGGTAACGCCAAGGGCGTGGCCGCCCTTGAGGAGATCGGGGCCGACCCGACTCGGTGGGACCTGGCTGCCTGGAACACCAACATGGCCTGGGCGTTCAGGACGAACCTGCCCACCCCCAACCTGGACCGCGGGCTACTGTTTCCACTGGCCCTGGCCTCGCCGCTCTACAGCCTGCGGGACCTCTCCAGCCTGTTCGTGGGGTTCCAGTGGTCCACCGCTCAGATGTTCGAGGAACTCATGGCCTACGACGCCTGGCGGCTGGGCACCCGGTTCGAGGTCCCGTTCTTCCTGTTCCAGGGCGAGCACGACGTGGTGACCCTGACCACCCTGGCCGAGGAGTACTTCGAGGAGGTGGAGGCGCCGACCAAGGGGCTGGCGCTGATCCCCGACGCCGGCCACTTCGCCGCCTTCACCCAGCCGGAGCGGTTCCTGGCCGAGCTGCTCGCCCGGGTGCGCCCACTCGTAGCGGCGCCCAGCCCCTCATCCATGCGGGAGCCCTGACCCTGCTGGCAGCAGTAGGGCCGTAGGAGGGATCCTGGCCGCCTCCCGGCCAGGGCGCCCGAGGGTCGCTCAGCAGGCCGGGGCCTGTCGGGCTTGCACTCGGTCTGACCCGAGTCGGTCGGCCTGCGGGTCAAGCCGCTCGGCCAGGCCGACCAACGCCCATGCGGTGCCGCGGCGCAGCCGGCCCGCGGGCCTCCGAGGGCGCTGGTCAGACAGCACGGGCGCATTCGGCAGGGCCGACCAGGCGAGGAGGCCCGACTGCTCGGGGGTGCGCAGGGCGAGGTAGTGGTCGAACATCGACCCTCCTTCAAGGCGAGCTGTTCCAGCTACCGCAGTCGGTGTTTCCATCAAAACTCATTACAGGAGTAACAGACTACGCCATGCTGGTTTCCTTCTTAACCACTAAACTGGTGTTTGATGGAAACACCTGACGACATCCAACGGGTACGCCTCGTCGGTGGCCACCTCGCCCTGGACTTCATCAACACCCGAGGCGGCCAGCCCAGGCCGTCCGCAGACGACGAGGCCCTGCATGACT